>JBLHNI010000065.1:0-11843 GCA_047650615.1 Maribacter sp. | reverse complement strand
ATCTGGAATGTATATTCCAGAGGCAGTTTTGGTTTCTGCTGCCATAGGCGCTATAAGAACTCTATCTGCCAATGGTTTAATGTTAACTTTAGCCATAATTCGTATAATTTATAATTGATTTTTGTTTTTTATAAGGTGTCAGAAATTATGCCATTACCTAAAAACTGACATATTATAAACCAAAAATGCCAGCTTGTCATTAAGCTGGCATTTTTAATATTGTGTAATCATTGAATTATAAACTGTCTGTCGGCATAACTTCAGGCGTTAGCTCTGGAGTGATTTCGTCCGGTAAGGTCTCAGGAACCGTTGTCTCTATATCGTCTCCTTGTAACAATTTGGATTCTATATCACCAAAATTTCCTTTGAGGGCTATATTGGAAGCAAGAATTAACAGTACAAGTATTCCTGCCAAGGTCCATGTGCTTCTGTCCAAAAAGTCACCTGTTTTTTTAACGCCACCAACTACTTGGCTTCCGCCTCCACCAAAAGATGAGGATAGCCCGCCGCCTTTTGGGTTCTGAACCATAACTACCAATATAAGTAAAAAGCAAACTATGATAATAAGTATCAAGAATATTGAAAATGTACTCATTTTAAATCTCTATTTTCTGATTGAATTTTCTCTACCATTTTTATACGGTCTGCAAAGAAACCACTTTTTTCTGGATATTTCAAACTTAAAATTTTGTACGCCTGAATCGCATTTTTATACTTTTTCTGCTCCAGATAAACCCTTGCCAGAGTCTCTGTCATAAGCTCATTTTTGTCTAGTACTCCTGAGTTTGCGACGTTTTCTGGCACGGGTATATTGGTTTTGGGGGTAATCTTGGGGTTTTTAGCAATGAACTTATCTATTCTGTCGAATTTTTGTTTTTTACTTGTGCTTTGTTCAGCGGTATTTTCTTTCTGTTTTTTGGTAGGTTCTAGGACTTTTTTTCTCTCGTCCGCTGGCTTTTTGCTTGCTAATTGAAGCCACTCGGTAAACGAAAATTTTTCTTTTTTATCAAAATCTAAGGGTTCCCCAATCGCTAGCCCTTTTGATATTTCTTTATTTGGATACTTAGTGGTGAACAGCTCTGGACTCAAAATTTGTTCAGCGTCTTTTTTGTCCTGTGGTAAAGGCTTGTCATCAGACGCTTCAATAATCGGTTTTTTTTCTTCGGTTATTGTTTCCGGTGGCGTGATTTGAGTTGCAGTTTCTGTAGCTGTTTGTGGTGTGTATTCCAGAAAATCTTTGGAGGTGATAAAATCGAATAATACGTCACGATCGGTAGTATAGGCCGCAGTTGTTTTAAGGGCTTTGTTGTATTTGTAGCTATGTAAGTTTTTAAGTCCTTTTAAATGTAAGGCTCTTGCGGCTTGAAAATAGGGGTACTCTTTTAGAATATCTTCCAATTGATTGGTTTGTACAGGGTCCGCAACTTTTGCGGGATGTTCTAGGAAATAGGTAAAGTCCGTTACTTTCATTTCTTTCAGGCCTTTTCTGTTTGATGACTTTTATTTACCAGTCTGCCAGCGAGGCGTTAAAAATATCTTGTGTCAGACGTTCAAAAATTTCTTCATGGGCTTCGCTTCTTATTGATGCAAGCTGTGTGTTTGCCGGATAATCAAAGAAGAAAGAAAAACTTTGGTCAAAATCGGTATCTTCTTTTGTTCTATTGTAAAACCGCACCTTTACCCTAACGGATAGTCGGTTCTGCGCAGCGGTCTGTTCGGCTGTGGCCGACATTGGTGAAATACGATATTCTGTAATCTCTCCTTCATATAATAAATCTGCATCGCCGTTATTCACCAAATCTAAACTCGTTTGGTTTAAAATTCTATCCTGTAAAGCTAAGGTGAAATCCCTATCCATACCGGGTTCGAATATGGATCCAGGGCTTTGAGAGGCGTAGTTCTGAAAATAATTAACCTGAAAAGTAGTTGCAGTTCCAACACTACCACCGGTAAAATTATAAACACCGCAACCGTTTAGAAACAGAATCAAAGAGACTAAAATAAATTTAATTGGAATGTTTTTCATACTACTTTATCTAAGGTCTACAGATCGTATTGTTTAATCTTTCTATACAATGTTCTTTCTGAAATACCAAGTTCGGCTGCTGCTGCTTTTCTTTTTCCTCGGTTGCGTTCTAAGGATTTCTTAATCAGTTCTATTTCTTTCTCATGCAAAGATAAGGTCTCTTCTTCCTGTATTTCTTCCGCAAAATGATATTTGTCTTCTTGTGGTGTTGGAGTATGCAAGTTTTCCTGTTTTGATTCTGGCAACTGTAATACCTCCATTTCGGTTGCGTCTTGCGTTTCTATATCCTCATCGTCCTCGCCATAAATTTTTCTGATAAGGTTTTCGTTTTCGTCTTGTACTTTCTGAGAATCGTTGTTCTTCAGCAATTCCATCGTCAACTTTTTTAGGTCGTTGAGGTCTCCCTTCATGTCGAACAATACCTTGTACAGAATTTCACGCTCACTACTGAAATCACTCTCCGATTTTGAATTTTTGATAACAGCAGGTAAATTGCTGCCTGGATTACTAGGCAAATAGCTATGTAAGGTTGTTGCCGAAATGGCTCTTTTTTCTTCTAATACCGAAATCTGTTCCGCTATGTTTCTCAGCTGACGTATGTTTCCGGGCCACCTATATTTTAATAGTAGGGCAACAGCGGCATCATCTAATCGTATAGTTGGCATCTTATATTTTTGACTAAAATCGGAGGCAAATTTTCGAAATAGCAAATGAATATCCTCTTTGCGGTCCCGTAGTGGAGGTATCTGAATTTCTACAGTGCTCAATCTATAGTAAAGATCTTCCCTGAATCTTTCCTTTTTTATAGCCTCGAACATATTCACGTTTGTTGCCGCGACAATGCGCACATCGGTTTTTTGTACTTGTGAAGATCCTACTTTTAAAAACTCTCCATTTTCCAATACGCGCAACAATCGTACCTGGGTGGTTAGTGGAAGTTCTCCAACCTCATCCAAAAAAATAGTTCCGCCGTCGGTTACTTCAAAATAACCGCTTCTTGTTTGGGTAGCTCCAGTAAATGCACCCTTTTCGTGACCAAAAAGTTCACTGTCTATGGTTCCTTCCGGGATAGCACCGCAGTTGACCGCAATGTACTTTGCATGCTTTCTATGTGATAGGGAATGGATAATTTTAGGAATAGCTTCCTTTCCGACTCCACTCTCGCCGGTAACTAGCACAGAGATATCTGTTGGGGCAACTTGCATCGCTTTTTCCAGAGCCCTATTTAGCTTAGGGTCTTGCCCTATAATTTCAAAACGTTGTTTTGTACTTTGTATGCCTTCCATGCTACTGTTATCTTGTCAATAGTTTAGTGCGTTATGCTTAGTTATTGTCTGAATATCCTACTGCTTTTCCAATCAAGGTGGCGGAAGTGCAGGAGTTCATCTTAACGTTAACAAAATCGCCCACTTTATACTGTTCCTTTGGGAAAACTACTACGGAACTTTGTGCGTTTCTTCCCATCCATTCGTCAGGCGATTTTTTTGAAGGTCCTTCTATCAATACCTCTTGTATCGTTCCTAAATGTTGTTCCGTTCTGTATTTGCAATGGCTTCGTTGAAGGGCAATAATTTCCGATAGTCTCCTTTTTTTAGTCACTTCGGGTACGTCATCCTCCATTTTTCTGCCTGCCATGGTGCCTGGTCTTTCGGAGTATAGATACATATATCCAAAGTCATATTTCACATATTCTAAAGCTTTTAAGGTGTCTTGCTGGTCTTCCTCAGTTTCGGTGGGGAAACCGGCAATGATATCTTGCGAGATACTACAGTTGGGAATAATTGCTCTAATATTATCGATAAGATTAAAATATTCTTCTATAGTATGTAGCCTGTTCATGGCTTTTAGGATGCGGTTACTGCCGCTTTGCACTGGCAAATGAATATGATTGCAAATATTTTTATGTTTGGCCATGGTGTGTATGACATCCAAGGTCATATCCTGAGGATTGGAGGTAGAAAACCGGATACGCATTTTTGGCTGTGCCAAAGCTACCGTGTCTAATAATTTTGAAAAGTCTACAGCTGTTGCTTTTTGCATATCGCTTGCCTTTTCAAAATCTTTTTTAAGTCCGCCACCGTACCAGAGATAGCTGTCTACATTTTGGCCTAAAAGGGTAATTTCCTTAAATCCAGTATTCCATAAATCGGTTACCTCTTGTAGTATGGATTGTGGGTCGCGACTGCGTTCCCTACCTCTTGTAAAAGGGACTACGCAGAACGTACACATGTTGTCGCAGCCCCTTGTAATGGATACAAATGCGGTTACGCCGTTGGTATTTAAACGAACAGGCGCAATATCTCCATAGGTTTCATCTTTGGACAAAATCACGTTTACGGCATCCCTGCCGGAATCAACTTCCTTAATTAGGTTTGGTAAATCCTTGTATGCATCTGGCCCCACGACCATATCCACGATTTTTTCCTCGTCCAGCAGTTTGTCCTTTAAGCGTTCTGCCATGCAACCAAGCACACCTACTTTTAGATGGGGTCTAGTTTTTTTTACTTTATTATATTCGGTTAGGCGTTTTCGTATGGTCTGTTCCGCTTTGTCTCTAATGGAGCAGGTGTTTACCAGAATCAAGTCTGCTTCGTTTAATTCTTGTGTGGTGCTGAAACCGTTTTCGGATAATATAGATGCTACTACTTCGCTATCAGCAAAATTCATAGCACAACCATAGCTTTCAATGTAGAGCTTGCGTTTGTTTTTGATCTTAGTGTTTAAAGCTAAAGCACTACCTTGTTTTACTTCGTCAATTATTTTTTCCATAAATCAACCCAAATTATACTTATGAATAAAGGGAAGTCAAAGATACTACTATATTCAAAAATATGACAAGTTGGCAGTTTAATTTAGGGTAATTTTAGGCTTTCATTTTATAAGTTTACGATTATACCAACCTAAAATAACCACCAATGAACTTAGAAACCGTTAATCAAAAAATATAGGAAAGAGCTCCATTGGAGTTTGGTGCTATTTTTAGCACATCCATAGCGCTTTTTTAAAAGGTTTGGCTGCAGGGCTTTATAGTTTTGCTAGGTAGCTTTGTAGCCATATTTCCATTTTATATCATGATTTACATTCCCGCAATTGCTGCGGGAATTACCGACCCTGAACTTTTACGAAGTGAGGGGCTTCCAGTTATGGTTATCGTAGGGATGGTCATATTAATGCCTGTATTCCTTGTTGGGGTAATGACTTTTGACTTAGCCTTAAATGCCGCCTTCCTAAAGATTTGTAAACAAAACGATATCGATAAGGCCGCGAATAAAGACTATTCCTGCTTTTTTAAACAAGGGCGTTTGGGTAAAGTCTTTAATCTGGCTTTGATAATGCTAGGCCTTTATATTGTTGATATTTCAAATTTAAAAAATTCGGAACTTAAGGTAATTTACCCTATGGCCGGGCTAATGGACTAGGTATAAAGGGAGATAACTTGTTTGTTTGTGACGGAAGCGATGGCCTAAAGGTATTTGATAAGAGCAAAGCACCAAACCTTGTGCCAGTGAATCATTTTGAAAATATAGAAGCTTATGACGTCATTCCATTGGAAAAGTCCCTTTTGATGATCGGCGGAGAAATTCTGCGCCAATAGGAATATCTTGATGATAATATAAGATTATTAAGTATGGTTAATTTTAACTAAGAAGCATAAAATATAACTGAATACCTCTATTTTTAGGGGTGTTTTTTTATTCATAAAGAGTTATGGTCGCATGAAATTAAAAAATTCGACTACTTTTGTTGTTCACTAATACGCAATACATGGCTAAGAATTTAGTAATTGTTGAGTCCCCCGCGAAAGCAAAGACCATTGAAAAATTTCTAGGAAAGGATTTTAAAGTAGAATCCAGTTTTGGTCATATTGCCGACTTACCGTCCAAGGAATTAGGGGTAGACGTAGACAATGATTTTAAGCCTAAGTATATCGTAGACAAGGACAAAGAAGCCTTGGTGAAAAAATTAAGGGATTTAGCTAAAAAGGCAGATACGATTTGGTTGGCTAGTGATGAAGATCGCGAGGGAGAGGCTATTTCTTGGCACTTGGCGGAAGAATTGGGGCTGGACAAGAAAAAGACAAAACGTATTGTTTTTAACTCGGTTACTAAAAGTGCCATCCAAAAAGCAATTGAAAATCCAAGAGAAATAAACTACAACCTGGTAAATGCACAACAGGCAAGACGTGTGTTGGATCGTTTGGTAGGGTATCAATTATCTCCTGTGCTTTGGAAAAAAATCAAACCAGGTCTATCTGCAGGTCGTGTTCAATCTGTTGCAGTGCGGCTTATTGTAGAGCGAGAAAGAGATATAGAAGCATTTACTCCAGAAGGTGCCTTTAAAATATCGGCCGAGTTCAAAACCGGTTCTGGGAGTGTGTTTACGGCAAAAGTGGGTAAAAGCTTCAGTACAAAGGAAGAGGCAAATTCCTTTTTAAAAACAAATATTGGAGCCTCGTTTTCCGTAGGAAAGCTAGATAAAAAACCTGCCAAGAAGTCGCCGTCAGCACCTTTTACAACATCGACCTTACAGCAAGAGGCGTCACGGAAATTATATTTTTCTGTAGGTAGGACCATGCAAGTGGCCCAGCGTTTGTATGAAGCAGGACTCATTACGTACATGAGAACCGATAGTGTTAATCTTTCTAGCGAAGCCATTACTTCTGCCAAGGATGCTATTATTAAGAACTACGGTGAGAAATATAGCAATATAAGGAGTTTCACTGGAAAATCTAAAGGAGCTCAGGAAGCACATGAAGCCATTAGACCAACCGAAATGGGCAATCAATCTCCGTCTTTGGAAAGAGATCAGTCCAAATTGTACGATTTAATATGGAAAAGGACTATTGCTTCTCAAATGAGCGATGCCCAATTGGAGCGAACCAATGTAAAAATACAAGCAGATAAACACGATTTAGAATTTACCGCCAATGGGGAGGTTATAAAATTTGACGGTTTCCTAAAAGTCTATATGGAAGGTGTAGATGATGAAGATCTTGCCGAAGAGCAAGAAGGGATGTTGCCGGCAATGAAGGTAGGTGAAGCATTACAAAACAATTACATTTCGGCAACCGAGCGTTTCTCAAGACCACCATATCGTTTTACAGAAGCGACATTAGTAAAAAAATTAGAAGAGTTAGGTATAGGAAGACCATCTACCTATGCGCCAACAATTTCTACGATATTAAATAGAGGTTATGTTGAAAAAGGAACCGTAGAAGGTTCCGAGAGGAAATATGATCAACTGGTATTAGAAGCTGGTAGTATACAAGAAAAAGGACTTTCGGAAATGGTAGGATCCGAAAAAGGGAAGATGGTGCCAACAGATATAGGTATGATTGTAACCGACTTTTTGGTTGCTAATTTCGCAACTATTTTAGATTATAATTTTACTGCCAAGGTAGAGCAGGATTTTGATGAAATTGCTTCTGGTGAAGAGGATTGGAAGAAAATGATAAAAAACTTTTATAAGGATTTTCATCCCAATGTATTGGACGTAGAGGAAAATGCGGATCGCGCCAGTGGTGAACGTATTCTTGGAAAAGACCCCAAAAGCGGAAAACAGGTATCTGTGCGTTTAGGGAGATTTGGGCCTATGGTACAAGTAGGCACCGTAGACGATGAGGAAAAGCCTACGTTTGCAAGCTTATTACCAGACCAGTCTTTGAATACCATAACGTACGAACAAGCGATGGATCTTTTTAAATTACCAAGGAAACTTGGAGTTTATGAAGGCGAAGAGGTAGAGGCCAACGTAGGAAGGTTTGGGCCCTATGTTAAATTCGGCAAAAAGTTCATTTCTATGGAAAATAGCGATGATCCAATGGAAATTGTGATGGATCGCGCCATAGAACTCATTATTGCAAAAGAAAAGGCAGATGCACCTGTAGCAGAATATGAAGGCAAAGGTGTGCAAAAAGGCTCAGGTAGGTTTGGACCCTTCATCAAATGGGACGGCATGTTCATTAATGTGAATAAGAAGTATGATTTTGATAATCTTTCTCAGGAAGATATCGTAGAACTCATTGAGGTAAAAAAGCAGAAGGAGATAGATAAAGTGGTACAGAACTGGGAGGAAGAAGGTATTCGAATAGAAAAAGCACGATGGGGACGCCATAATATTATAAAGGGTAAAATAAAGGTAGAGTTGGCTAAATCTGTCGATGCTACCAAAATGACCTTGAAACAAGCTTCCGAACTTATAGAGAAAAAGACCCCTAAGAAAAAGGCAAAAGCAAAGCCGGAAGCAAAAGCAAAAGCAAAACCCAAAAAGTAACTTAATTTTGAGTTGGAAGTAATGTTGTTTTCTCTCTACTTTAATGGTTAGCGCACAAAATTTTATTTACCTTAAATCACAAATCATTCAATGGCCTTCGATTTTTTAGTTCCAGTAGAAGATAAAGTCCTAGCGCATTGCGAACTGTTGCCTGCACAGGCCATCGGCAAGAATACGTATATACACACTGTAAATGACGGTCTTCCTGTACTAGCGAATGCTACCGTAGCTATTTTGGGTGTAAAAGAATCCCGAAATGCCTTTGAGAAAAAACTGGAAAAATTAGATGTTTCCGCTATTCGGTTAGAATTTTATAAGCTTTTATTAGGAAATTGGAACGCCACGATTGTAGATTTGGGCGATATAGAGGAAGGTGAATCGGTAGAGGACACCTATTTTGTTGTAAAGGAAATAGTGGCGGGATTATTGGAGGAAAACATTATTCCTATAATACTTGGCGCAACTCAAGACATTACCTATCCTGCATATAGGGCTTTTGATGGCATCAAGGATATGATAAATTTGGTAGCCATAGACAGCCGATTCGATTTTGGAATAGATGATGAGCTTATTTCCTCACATTCTTATATGAGCAAGATTATAACAGATAAACCTAATAACCTTTTTAACTTCTCCAATATAGGATATCAGAGCTATTTTAATGCCCAAGAAGAGGTAGATTTAATGGAGCGTTTGTTTTTTGATGCATATAGGCTTGGTGAAATAGCCAATGACCTTTCCTTAGCGGAACCTGCCTTAAGAAATGCCCATATGGTAAGTTTGGATGCACGGGCTATTCAAGCTAGTGAAATTTCTTCTTCTGCTAATTTTTCTCCTAACGGATTTACAGGTAGAGAAATTTGTGCCATAGCCAGATATGCAGGAATTAGTGACAAGGTCGCTGTTTTTGGAATCTTCGAAATGGAAAATAATGCTCAAGCACAGCAGCTCATAGCCCAAATAGTATGGTACTTTATAGAAGGTATCAATTACAGAATTATAGAATCACCTTATTCAAAGACAGCGGATTTCACAAAGTATACCGTTCCTTCGGATGCTGAAGACCTCATTTTCTACAAAAGTCTTTTGACCCAAAGATGGTGGGTAGCAATGCCATCAATTTTCACTTCACATACTAAAGCAAATACACCTGCGTTATTACCATGCACAGAGCGGGATTATTTAGATGCTTGCAATCAAAACATTCCCGAAAGGTGGTTTAAAGCTTACAAGAAAGGCTTTAATTAATTGAAAAATAATTTTACGGGATAAAAGGCATTTATACAATAATTTATTCAAAACGTAGTTTTAGAATATAGAATAAATGAATGTATTCGCAGTTTGTAACCTTAATCGAAATTTAACCTAAAGTATGAAGAAGCTATTGTTATCATCTATAGCGTTTGTTTTTTTACTCACAAGTTGTGGGTCTAAAACGAAAGGTGAGCTAGTCGGAGTCCAAGGAAAAAAATGGTATCCGGAAAAGCCTTATGGTATGGAACTTATCCCAAGAGGTTCTTTTATCATGGGTAAGAGTGAGGAGGATCAGGCAAAAACCTTGAACGCACCTACAAAAACAGTTACTGTTCGTTCCTTTTACATGGACGATACAGAAATAACGAATAGTGAATACCGACAGTTTGTAGAGTGGGTAAAAGACTCTATCGCAAGAACCCAATTAGCTATCTTGGCAGACGGGTTAGGCTTAGGTCCGGATGACGGCGGTATTGGCGAGTACGCTTTTAAAGATGCGGACACAACCAAAGCTTCCGCATATGATAAGTACATGCTGGACAACTATTCCGGGATGGGAGAAACTGGTTATGAAGAAAGAGCATTAAACAAGGATATAGACTTAATATGGGATGTTTCTGACTATCCAGATGAGTACTACACTGAAATTATGGTCGACTCCATCTACTTGTCCGAACAGGAATCTTATAATGGTCAAAGAAGTATCGATGTTACAAAATTAAAATATAAGTACAGCTGGATGGATATTGAAGCTGCCGCACGTGCCTCTTTAAAAAGTAATGGTAGTAGAAAAGACTTTATTCGTACAGAAGAATTAGAAATTTATCCGGATACTACGGTATGGATTAGGGATTTCGAATATTCGTACAATGAGCCTATGCACAATGATTATTTCTGGCATGACGCTTATAGTGAATATCCGGTTGTGGGTATTTCATGGGCGCAAGCAAAGGCTTTTTGTGAGTGGAGAACAAAGTTTAAGAACGATGATCAGAAGAGTAGGGATAGGCAATTTGTAAATAAATTCAGGTTACCGACGGAGGCTGAATGGGAATATGCAGCACGAGGAGGTATAGAAAGTGGAACTTATCCATGGGGAGGACCTTATGTGATTAGCGATACAGGTTGTTTTATGGCAAACTTTAAGCCCCAACGTGGAGATTACGCAGCAGATATGGCACTTTATACGGTAGAGGCCAAGGCTTATGAACCAAACGATTTTAATCTTTACAACATGGCGGGTAACGTATCTGAATGGACAAATTCCAGTTACGACCCAAGCGCTTATGATTATGTATCGACGATGAATCCTAACGGAGGAGATCAGTCCAATACCAGAAAAGTAATCAGGGGTGGTTCCTGGAAAGATGTTGCTTACTTCCTTCAAGTAAGTACGAGAGATTATGAGTATGCAGATTCTGCTCGTAGCTACATAGGTTTTAGAACCGTACAGGATTATATGGGCGAAGAGGATGCCACACAATAAATAATAGCAACATAGTACAAAATAGTTTTTTATATAATTTCAAACCAAATCTTTAGTATTAAACCTTAAATCAAAATTATGGCACAGTCAAAAGCAACAAAAAAATTATTTAACATGGCCTATGGCCTAGGAGCATCAATTGTAATTATTGGTGCATTGTTTAAAATCCTTCACTGGGAATTTGGTCCACTTACAGGTGGCTTGTTACTTGCGGTAGGTCTTATCACAGAGGCACTTATTTTTGCAATTAGTGCATTTGAACCTATAGACGACGAGTACGATTGGTCTTTAGTTTATCCAGAATTAGCAGGAGCTGCCTCCATGGGTGCAAAGCAAAACCCTGCTGATGAAATTAAAGAAGCAGAAGGTTCTTTGTCTAAAAAATTAGACGAAATGTTAAAAGAAGCTGGTGTAGATGCCAACCTTATGGAGAGCTTAGGTTCTAGCATCAAGAATTTTGAAGGTGCCGCTAAAGGTATCGCCCCAACTGTTGATGCCATGGAATCTACTAAAAAATATTCTGATGAAATGGTACATGCTGCTTCACAGATGGAATCTTTGAACAGTCTTTATAAAGTACAATTAGAGAGTGCTAGCAAACAAGCTAGTGTTAACGAGCAAGTGGTTCAAAACGCAAGTGCATTAAAAGATCAGATGGCTTCATTGTCTAGTAACCTTTCTTCATTGAACGGTGTCTATGGTGGTATGTTAACTGCAATGAGCAAAAATTAAATTGGATTTTATCAACATCCCAAATTTAAGTATTAATTAAAATCTAATTTAAGAAACATGGCAGGAGGAAAA
>JBLHNI010000064.1:0-11934 GCA_047650615.1 Maribacter sp. | reverse complement strand
TTACCGCCTTGATTCCACCATTAATCATTGTAATCGGTATTCCCAATTGTATTTTTCTTATCAACAAGTACCAGCAAGAGGTAAAGAAACATGGGAATCAAGCACTTTCCTTGCAGCGTGTTATTTCTAAAATTGGAAACGCTACCCTAATGACAAATGTAACAACGGCGTCTGGGTTCGCAACCTTTATCATAACTGATAGTAAATTATTGAAAGAATTTGGAATTGTTGCGTCAATCAACATCATAGGTATCTTTATAATCTCTCTACTTATCATACCCATCGTGTACAGTTTTATGTCGCTCCCCAAGACAAAGCACTTAAAGCATTTAAACAAAAAATGGATTGATGCTTTTGTAAATTGGATGGAAGGAATCGTGAGAAAACAAAGAATATCGGTCTATATTGTATCCATTACATTACTCGTATTAAGCATTATTGGTATTTATCAGATAGATATTTCTGGAAGTCCAATAGAGGATATGCCAAAAAATGCAGATTTTTTTAAGGACATCCGCTTTTTTGAAGAAGAATTCGATGGCATTATGCCCGTAGAAATTGTAATAGACACAAAAACTCCAAAAGGAGTACTTAAACCCGCTACGCTAAAACGCATAGATCGCCTTGGACAAGTGGTAGACGAAATACCGGAGCTCTCCAAACCTGTTTCAGTTGTAAATTTAGTCAAGTATTCCAAACAGGCCTTTTATAACGGTATTCCCAAATACTACCAGCTTCCGACAAGTCAAGAAAATACGTTTATCATGGATGTTGCCCGCAAATCGTCCGACAACAGTGACCTCCTTAAAAGTTTTGTAGACAGTACTGGACAGACGGCTAGAATGACCACCTTTATGCGCGATGTAGACACAGAACGCATGGAGGAAATAGAGCGAAGTTTACTAGACAATATCACTAAAATTTTTCCGAAAGAGCGCTATACCGTATACATGACAGGTAGTGCCCTTATTTTTTTAAAAGGAACAAAGTATCTGGTAAAAAACCTTATCATGTCCTTGGCGCTCGCTATTGGGCTCATTGCCTTGTTCATGGCATATTTATTTCGCTCTTTTAGAATGATCATCATATCCCTGATTCCGAATCTACTTCCACTGATTGTAACCGCTGGTATTATGGGTTTTGTGGGTGTTCCTATCAAACCATCGACCATTTTAGTATTTAGTATCGCTTTTGGAATATCCGTAGATGACACCATACACTTCCTTGCCAAATACCGTCAAGAACTGATGGCGAGTAAATGGCGTATAGAAAAATCTGTTTATGCAGCCTTAAGGGAAACAGGAGTAAGTATGTTCTATACGTCTATTGTACTATTTTTCGGGTTCTCCGTTTTTGTCATTTCCAATTTTGGCGGCACAGTAGCCTTAGGCGCCTTAGTTTCGGCAACCTTACTTTTTGCCATGTTAGCCAATCTTATCCTTTTGCCTTCTCTATTAATTTCCTTGCAACGTAGTATTTCTAACAAAAAAGTACTGAAGGAACCACAAATAGATATACTTCCTAAAGGAGAGGATCACGACTAATGCTCTTTTCAAAAGCTATCGTATTTTAAGATGGCTATAGATTCATTCTTTTTTATCAAAAAGCTATCTTTGAACTTTTAATTTTCAATTGATTAGACATGCACTCAGCAACGATAAAGGAAGTACTTCAAAGAAAACAATTACTACAAGAAATTACCGTAAACGGATGGGTACGCTCTTTCAGAAGTAATCGATTTATTGCCTTGAACGATGGATCTACGCTAAACACGATACAATGTGTGATAGATTTTGAAAAATTTGATGAAAACCTTCTTAAGCAAATCAATACTGGCGCTGCACTAAAAATCACCGGAACCTTAGTAGAGAGTCAAGGTCGTGGTCAATCTGTAGAAATTCAGGTGAATAACATTCATGTTCATGGTACATCCGATCCAGAAACCTACCCAATACAACCAAAAAAACATTCGTTAGAATTTCTTAGGGAAAAAGCCCACCTAAGAATACGTACCAATACCTTCGCCGCCGTAATGCGGGTTAGGTCAGCACTCTCCTTTGCCATACACCAGTATTTTAGAGACAACGGCTTTTATTATTTCCACGCCCCTATTATAACAGGCTCAGATGCAGAAGGCGCTGGCGAAATGTTTCGTGTAACTACTTTAGACAATAAAAACCCACCCCTAACAGAAGAAGGTGCCGTTGATTACAAAAAAGATTTTTTTGGCAAGGAAACCCACCTAACAGTCTCAGGACAACTAGAAGCGGAAGCTTACGCAATGGCCTTAGGAAAAGTATATACATTTGGCCCAACCTTTAGAGCTGAAAACTCAAACACGTCTAGACATTTGGCTGAATTTTGGATGATAGAACCAGAAATGGCATTCTTTAATCTGGATGACAATATGGACCTTGCTGAGGATTTTATAAAAAATGTTATCCGCTATATATTGGAACACTGTACCGAGGATTTAGAATTTTTAGAAAAGCGTCTTTTAGACGAAGAAAAAAGCAAACCTCAAACAGAACGAAGTGCTATGCCACTATTGGAAAAATTGAGCTTTGTAGCGGAAAACAACTTCAAAAGAGTAAGCTATACAGAAGCTATTGCTATTTTAAAAAATAGCAAACCTAATAAAAAGAAAAAATTTCAATACCCTATAGAAGAATGGGGTACAGATCTGCAAAGTGAACACGAACGGTACCTTGTTGAAAAACATTTTAATTGCCCGGTAATCCTTTTTGATTATCCTGCCAAGATAAAGGCATTCTATATGCGGTTGAACGAAGACGGCAAAACCGTACGTGCCATGGATATTCTATTCCCTGGAATTGGAGAAATTGTAGGTGGGTCACAACGGGAAGAGCGCTTAGATGTGCTGAAACAGAAGATTGCAGATTTAGGTATTGATGAAAAAGAACTTTGGTGGTACCTAGATTTACGTAAGTTTGGAACTGCTGAACATAGCGGTTTTGGACTTGGATTTGAAAGACTTGTACTGTTCGCAACTGGTATGGGAAATATCCGTGATGTTATACCGTTTCCTAGAACACCACAAAATGCCGAATTTTAAATGCATTTTGTTATTTTTATAGTGAGTAGAAAAAAACCATGCTAAAACAACACTTACAGTTTAAACTATCGCAAAAACTATCGCCTCAGCAAATACAATTGATGAAGCTGATACAACTGCCTACACAAGCATTTGAACAGCGCTTGAAACAGGAGTTGGAAGAAAACCCTGCGTTAGAAAGCGGCAAGGAAGATTTGGAAAGTCCGGATGATGAATTTGAGGACGATTATGAGCTTGAGGATAGCGAAACGATAGAAGCCGAGGATATAAATATAGATGATTATCTAAGTGACGACGAAATACCGGATTACCGAACCCAAGCGAACAATTACAGTTCAGACGATGAAGAAAAAAGCGTTCCGTACGCAGCAGGCACATCGTTTAATCAGTACCTATTAAACCAAATGAACACGGTTTACCTCAATGACGAGGAATGGGCAATTGCAGAATTTTTGGTAGGTAGCATTGATGAAAGTGGCTATATACGCAGACCTATTACCGACATTTTGGACGACCTCGCCTTTACCCAAAATATTTATACCGATGAAAAGACCATCATGCATATTCTTTCCATTGTTCAAACCTTGGACCCGCCAGGTGTAGGTGCACGTTCTTTGGAAGAAAGTCTGGTTATTCAATTGGAACGGAAGGGACTTACACCATCAATTGAACTCGCCATTCAAATCCTAAAAAAGTCTTTTGATCAGTTCTCAAAAAAGCACTATCAGAAGCTAATTCAAAAATATAACGTTACCGAGGCCGAACTCAAGGAGGCTATTTCGGAGATAGAAAAATTAAATCCCAAACCAGGTGGCTCCTACTCCGGTAATAATAGAATTGTTGAACATGTAGTGCCCGATTTTTCCATACGCATCGTGGAAGGAGAACTGGAACTAAGTCTTAACGGCAGAAATGCTCCAGAACTCCATGTATCAAGAGAGTACAACAACATGCTAAAAGGATATAAAGAATCCCAGGACAAATCAAAATCCCAAAAGGATACCGTAATGTTTATCAAACAAAAACTAGATGCAGCAAAGTGGTTCATAGACGCCATTAGACAGCGACAGCAAACCTTGTTCATTACCATGAATGCTATAATGCAGTATCAAAAAGAGTATTTTCTATCCGGTGACGAACGCAATTTAAGGCCCATGATCTTAAAGGATATTGCAGACGAAATAAAAATGGATGTTTCAACTGTATCCAGAGTTGCCAACAGCAAGTATGTTGACACACCATATGGAACTAAATTGATAAAACAATACTTTTCCGAGTCTATGAAGAACGAACAAGGAGAAGATGTTTCTACAAAAGAAATCAAGAAAATTTTAGAGACGGTTATAAAGGATGAAGTAAAGCGCAAACCGCTTACCGATGACAAACTTGCGGCCATTCTAAAAGAGAAAGGCTACCCGATAGCCAGGAGGACCGTAGCAAAATATCGTGAACAATTAGGTATTCCTGTTGCCCGTTTGCGAAAAGAGATTTGATGAGAATTCTCCTTACCATTGTTGCCTACCTGTTCCACCCTATTTTCATTCCTGTTGGGGGAACCATCGCTTATTTTCTTATCACCCCAAAACACACGCCTATTGAAGTGCAAGCTGGGAATGTTTTACCCATATTCATCCTAACTGTAATCATTCCGATAATCACCTACCTTATTTTGAAAAATATAGGGGTAGTTCGTACTATGTCCATGACTACAATAACCGAGAGAAAATATCCTGTAGCGATACAAACTATACTCTTATTAATGATGCTTTATAAGGTAATCCCTAACAATTATATTGTTGAACTCTATTTTTACTTCGTAGGATTAGCAGGAGCCTCATTCACATGCCTTATGTTGCTCTTTTTCAATGTAAAGGTAAGTTTGCACCTTGTTGGCGTAGGAGGGCTACTTATGTATCTTATTACCCTAAGTGTTCATTTTGAAACGAATATCATTATCGCAATCAGTCTGTTCATATGTATCATAGGGCTGGTAGCCTCTTCCAGACTAGACCTAAAAGCACATACGAAACCAGAACTTATTATAGGACTATGCATTGGCCTAATTTCTCAGCTATTAACTGTAAAATATTGGTTATAGAATATAAAAGATAACGCCAATTTGCAATGGACTAAATCCTAGCGCTTGACTTTCTAATACCGCGTTATCCCTAAACAAATCACTTAGCGCGTAATACATGTGTAAATTAAAGGTGTTGTAGCCAATATTTAACGTAAGTCCGTATTGGAATCGGGCTACATCTGTATTATAAAACCCGCTCTTCTTCCCCTGTATTACAGAAGTAGATCTTGCTCCTAAGACATAAGCTGCTTTTACTCCTGCGTATAACCGCCAAAATCTATACTCTTCTAGGGAGGAATTACGCCACCTAAACTCCAGTGGGAATTCGACCAAATGAGTTTCGAGCTTACTTCGTTTAAACCCTAATGTATTATCGCCTAGGGAATAGGATATACCATCAGCTGTCTCTGTAGCTATTAGATTGGAGTAGTAGGTATTTAACCCCAAACCTAGACCCATACCTACCGCCATTGTTCCCGTAGCATTTAATGGGATGTCCTTGATAATCCCTAGTTGCAGACCATAAGATAAATTCCTTTGTGTTACAACATCCGGTTTATTTCGTACGAAATTATAAGTAAGGCTAAAATAAAATTGATCCTCAAAATACCGCTTATCGTCGCTATTAGAAGCTACCTCTCCCTGACCGAGGGCTTGCAACATAGCGCCTAGAAAAACGAACAACAGCCACTTTTTCATACACGTATAAAGTTACTAAAATAAAAGAAGCTCCAATATAGTATTGGAGCTTCTTTTAAAGTTTGAAAATTATAAACTGCCTACTGGAGATTTCTAAAAGCGTCTCCTTCGTATGTGGTATAGTTTACTTTTAATGCATTCACCTTTCTAAGCTCTTGCTTAATATCTGATATGATACCCATACTGGCATTCTTATCCACCTTTAAAGCAGTAGTTAGTACATTCTGAAGCTCTTGCGATTTCTTTGCGCGCTCCATTAAAATGTAAACACCAACATCAGAAGGGTTAGAAAATTTGTCGTTCAACTGAATTTTTGGTTCTGTACCAAAAACCTTCTCATATTCCTTATTTGGCTTGCCAACATAGATATAAATCACCCTATCCTTTTTTTCTAGCTTTTTAATTTCACTAGCATTAGGAAGAATGTTATCTACCTTTAAAGAACTATCCTTCATGACCGTAACAGTCATAAAGAAGAACAAAAGCATAAATACAATGTCCGGCAGCGAAGCCGTAGACACAGCTGGAATTTCACCATCTTTTTTCTTTGCAAATTTTGACATAGTGTTTATTTTATGTTTTGTTAATTAGCTGAAGTCTCTGCTTCTGATAACTTTTGAGGAAATAATCCTTGAATCCGTTTTACCTTTTCCTTTAATTCCTCTTTCACTTCATCAGATGTTTCAGGATTCAGATACTCTGCTTCCATATCAACAAAATTCTTCTTGAATAAACGCATTGCCTCCCTGTTCCTGAGATCATTGTAGGCCCCAACCAATTCATTTTGAACAGTAATGTAGGTACTGTACTGTGTCTCTCTATCGTTCTTTAAAGAAATAATCGCTTTATCAGGATTATCTGAAGAAGAACCATCTTTTGCGCCTTGACAATAATTACAATACTCAGGGCTTCCTGATGGTGCTCCACCGTTATCAAGAAAAGCCATTGCCTTTTGTCTCAAGTTCTTTATTTCAATAATTTCATCCTCAACCAAAAGCTGTCCATTTCTGTTAATATTTACAGTAAATATATTCTTCTGTTTGATAATTGGTGGGTCTTCTGTTGGCGGCTCCCAAGGTGGTAACATACGATCCAATCCTGCATCTGTTTCAATGGTAGTTGTTACCAAGAAAAAGATAAGCAATAAGAACGCTATATCCGCCATGGAACCGGCACTTACTTCTGGTGCTCCTGCTCTTCTAGCCATAATTATCTATTTTTTATTTACTGAACATATTTTTAACCGCTGGTATAATCAAAGAAGCTACAGCAATAATCGTTAGGATAAAAAATACATTCAATCCCATGCCGATATTTTTCACTGTTCCTTCATCTGACATTGCCAAGAATTCTGGAGCAACATCAGTTCCACTAGACAGCGCATAGGAAATGATAACGACTAAAACGAAACCACCTACCACGAACAATGTTTTCTTTAAACCCTGCGGGTTTGAGAATAAATTCTTCAAAGTGAACAGCACGCTTACCACTACAGCAACACCAAGTAGGATGTATGTAATGATGAACATAGCGTTCATAGCTCCACTTTGCGCTGCTTCATCAGCAGGCATATCCCTCTCAGGAAGCATAAACCACAGTATCGCACCAATTAAGCCTATTGCTATCAATGCTATTTTTACAATTTTTTGCATAATAATTTAGGTATTAAAAGGTGATACTTATTTTTTGTGATCTACCAACATGTCTATTAACGTGATAGAAGAATCTTCCATATCGTTTACAATACTATCGATTTTCGCGATAATGTAATTATAAAAAATCTGAAGAATAATTGCAGTAATAAGACCAAATACCGTTGTTAAAAGTGCTACTTGGATATCCCCTGCAATAAGTGATGCACTTAGATTACCAACTGCTGCAATCTTTTGGAAGGCCTGAATCATACCGATTACGGTACCCATGAAACCAAGCATTGGTGCAATGGCGATAAATAACGACAACCAAGAAACGTTCTTTTCTAATTGACCCATTTGCACACCTCCGTAAGCAACAACTGCTTTTTCTGCAGACTCAACACTTTCACCTGCTCTGTCCAAACCTTGGTAGTAAATAGAAGCTACAGGTCCTTTTGTATTTCTACAAACCTCTTTAGCTGCCTCAACACCTCCGGAAGCCAAAGCATCCTCGACTTGTTGTTTAAGCTTTGAACTATTGGTGCTTGCCATGTTCAAAAAGATAATTCGTTCAATCGCAACAGCTAAACCTAATATCAAACATAAAAGTACAATACCCATAAAACCAGCTCCACCGGTAATGAACATTTCTTTCAACATTTGAGTAAAACCTCTCTCTGCATCTGCGGGTGCATCTTGAACTACCAGCGCTACCGCTGCTACTTTTGCACTTACCATATTTGTACCTGCTACAAATGCTCCAGCAATCGCTAGGCTTGGAAATAATTTTTTCATTTTTTTCAAACTTAAATTAGTTAGTTAATTGGGTTAAAGATAAAAAAAAAACAATATAAAAAAAGTAAAACTTAAATTGCAGAGAGGAAGGGATTCGAACCCTCGATACCCTTTTGGGGTATACACGCTTTCCAAGCGTGCGCCTTCGACCACTCGGCCACCTCTCTAGTTTCTTATATCAAAGGTTGGGCAAATAACAAAAAAAATGTTACTTAATAAAATTAAACCCGTTAATTTTAATTCATTTCTCCACGCAAGGAAGTCTCAAAAACAGTTTTGAATAATTTAGCAGACACGCCACTACCCAACATGTACATTACCTTCGTAATTGCAGCTTCCGTCGTAATATCCTTACCGTTAATAACTTGCATTTTCTTGAGTGCCGTACTTGTTTCATACTGCCCCATAATAACACTCCCCCCGGAGCACTGTGTTACGTTAATTATGTGCATTCCGTTACTGATGGCTTTTTTTAATAAATCCAAAAAGTTTTTGTCAGTTGGTGCGTTTCCTGATCCATAGGTTTCCAAAACTAAAGCTTTAAGCCCTTTTGTACCCAAGACACTTTCCAATACTTTTAAACTAATCCCTGGGAATAATTTCAAAATAGCTACATTTTCATCCATCTGTTTATGAACCATTAGCTTTTTTACCCTCTTTTTTGGTAATAAATACTCCTCAAAAACATTTAAATGAACACCAGATTCTACCAAATGAGGATAATTTAAGGAAGCGAAGGCCTGAAAATGTTCTGCGTTTATTTTAGTTGTCCTATTCCCTCTGTACAACTTATACTCAAAATAAAGCCCTACTTCGCGCACCACTGGTTTGGAATTAACTCTTAAAGAAGCAATTTGAATAGAAGTGATTAAATTCTCTTTAGCATCGGTTCTTAAATCTCCAATAGGCAATTGTGAACCTGTTAGAATTACAGGTTTATCTAAGTTTTCCAATAAAAAACTCAAGGCAGAGGCTGTATAACTCATGGTATCACTACCGTGTAGCACTACAAAACCCTCATAGGAATCGTAGTGCTCCTCAATAATAGAGGCAATCTTCACCCAGTCTCGCGGGTGCATATCCGAAGAATCTATAGGTGTATCAAAAGTCATGGTATCAATAGCGCACTCCAACTGATATAGTTCAGGTATACTTTTTAGAAGCTCCGTAAAATCAAAAGCCTTCAAAACACCAGAATCATAGTCCTTCACCATACCTATGGTGCCTCCCGTATAAATCAACAATATTTTGGTCTTCACTAAAGTCATATTCTATATATTCATTTTCATTAAACGCCAAAAACTACTTTTGAGTTTTGGGTTGTTATTTCTGCTACTTCCGCAGTAGTTTTCCCATAAATTGATGCCACCTTCTCTAGAACCTTTAGAATATAGATACTTTCGTTCCGCTTACCCCTGTAGGGAACTGGTGCTAAGTAGGGTGAATCGGTCTCCAAAACAAGATGTTTCAAATCTATTTTATTAAGAAAGGCATCTATTTTGCCATTCTTAAACGTAACCACACCTCCAATACCTAGTTTCATATTGTAAGAAATAGCGCTTTTCGCTTGTTCAAAACTCCCTGTAAAACAATGGAAAATACCAAATAAATCATCTCCTTTCTCTTCCTCTAAAATTTCAAAAACCGCATCAAAAGCTTCTCTGCAATGGATAACAATAGGCAAACGGTGTTTTTTGGCCAGCTTAATCTGAATTCTAAAAGCCTCCTGTTGCTCCTTTAAAAAGGTCTTATCCCAATACAAATCAATCCCTATTTCTCCAATAGCAACAAAAGGATGTGCACCTAACATCTCCGCTACATGCAACAACTCCTCCTTATAATTCTCCTTTACATGAGTAGGGTGCAAACCCATCATTAAAAACATATGCTCTGGATGTGAATTCTTCAACGCTAACATGCGCTCCGTATAGGAAGAGTCTATTGCAGGTATAAAGAATCGTTGAACCCCATTTGCTATTGCATCGGCTATAACCGTTGACCTATCGTTGTCAAATGCCTCACTGTACAAGTGCGTATGTGTATCGGTAATATTCATAGGGCAAAAATAGGCTTATCTTTGTAAACTAAAATCCATCTTAGGATGCTATCTTCCAGTCTACTTAATTTATGAAATCTGTTTAAAATCTACTAGCTCTTTTATTTATGTCAAAACTCAAAAACAAGCGAAAAAAAGGAAAGTATATTGCCGTCCCTTTAAAACTAACCGCTACAGATCATTTAGAAATCAAAGCAAAAATAAATGGGGTGAAAGGAGTTTTTATATTGGACACTGGTGCTTCGAATACCTGTGTTGGTTTTGATAAGTTAACTCGTTTTAAACTTACCTCCGAAGCTTCTGAAATAAAAGCTGCTGGCGCCGGAGCCATAGATATGGACACCCACATTTCTTCAAAAAATAAGATTGAAATAGGGAAATGGAAAAATAAAAAAATAAAAATTATTCTATTTGACCTCACCCACGTTAACCAAGCGCTGGAAGCACACAATGTTACTCAGGTGGATGGTATTATAGGTGCAGACATACTAAAACAGACCAAGGCGATTATCGATTATGATAAAAAACGAGTCTACCTAAGCTTAAAAAACTGATTTAGTAGTTATTGAAAAATATCCCCTATAGCTTATAGGGGCTAACTACTTTAATCAAAAAAAATGCGAAAAGTTAGGCTTTTCGCATTTTTTTGTTTTTATATCCTTGATGATTATAATTCCAAGGCTTTCTTTATATTTCCGTCCATTAGTAATTCTCCTGGATTCTCCAAAGCCTCTTTTACGGCTACCAAAAACCCTACAGACTCCTTACCATCGATAATACGGTGGTCATATGAAAGTGCAACATACATAATGGGCGCAATAGCAATGGCTCCGTCTCTTGCGATTGGACGTTCTACAATGTTATGCATTCCCAAAATAGCACTCTGGGGTGGGTTGATTATAGGCGTTGATAACATAGAACCAAAAACACCACCATTGGTAATGGTAAAGGTTCCTCCTGTCATTTCATCTACGGTAATCTCCCCTTCCCTAGCTCTAATAGCCAAGCGTTTCACTTCTGCTTCAACACCTCTAAAGCTAAGATTTTCAGCATTTCGGATAACAGGAACCATAAGTCCTTTTGGACCGGACACGGCAATACTGATGTCACAAAAATCATAAGAAAGCATTTCTTTTCCGTCAATCATAGAATTCACCGAAGGATACATTTCTAAAGCTCTTACAACTGCCAATGTAAAAAAGGACATAAATCCTAAACCAACACTATGTTTTTCTTTAAATGTTTCTTTATACTCATTTCTAAGGGCAAAAATTGGCGACATGTCTACCTCGTTAAACGTGGTAAGCATCGCCGTTTCATTCTTAACCATCACCAAACGTTCTGCTACTTTTCTCCGAAGCATAGAAAGCTTTGTCCTGCTCTCGCCACGGTTCCCTCCTGTACTAGGAGAACCCATAGAAGGGTTTGCTTTTACAGCGTCATCTTTTGTAATACGACCATCTCTGCCCGTTCCTTTTACAGCAGATGCCGAAACGCCTTTTTCTTCTAATATTTTCTTTGCAGCTGGAGAAGCGCTTCCAGTTGCATAAGATGTTTTCACTTCAGGGGCTTTTACCTCCTTTAGTTCTTTAGC
>JBLHNI010000063.1:0-12425 GCA_047650615.1 Maribacter sp. | reverse complement strand
CGGATTTTCGGGTGGTGCTAGCTTCGGCGGCGGTGGTTCTAGCGGTAGATGGTAACTTTTTGTACTGCATAAATTAATGTATCTTCATGGGGTAAAACCACAGCTATGAATCGAGTTGCTTACCTCTTGTTTACCATCCTAATTATTTCCTGTATAACGGAACCTCCTACTACGGATACGCTAGATTATGATTCGTTGTCCCTAGCTCAAAAGGCAGAACGGGTAACGATTATTAGAGATGATTTTGGAGTCCCTCATATTTATGGTAAAACAGATGCCGATGCGGTTTTCGGATTGTTGTATGCCCAATGTGAGGACGATTTTAATCGCGTGGAGCAAAATTATATATGGGCCACAGGGCGTTTAGCGGAAGTTGAAGGTGAAGAAGCACTGTATAGTGATCTTAGAGCAAAGCTTTTTATGACTGAAGAACAAGCGAAGGCTAATTATGATAAGAGTCCGGCATGGCTAAAGGAACTGTGTGATGCCTTTGCTGACGGAGTTAATTATTACTTGGAAACACATCCAGAGGTTACGCCAAAATTACTGACCCGTTTTGAGTCTTGGATGCCTATGTATTTTAGCGAGGGCAGTATTGGGGGCGATATAGAGCGTATATCTACCCAGAAAATAAAAGCTTTTTATGAAAGTGGTATGGAGTTGCCTGAAATGGAACGTATTAAGCTTAAAAAGGAAGCTGAAATGGAAGAACCACAAGGGTCTAATGGTATTGCTATTTCGGGTAGCTTAACGCAATCCGGTAATGCCATGTTGCTCATAAACCCACATACTTCATTCTTTTTTCGGGGTGAAGTACATGTAGTTTCCGAGGAGGGCCTCAATGCTTACGGAGCGGTAACCTGGGGGCAGTTTTTTGTGTATCAAGGTTTTAACGAAAAAACAGGTTGGATGCATACCTCTACCTACACCGATGTGATGGACGAGTTTAAGGAAAGTATCGTTAAGCAAGAAGGGCAATTGCTATATCAATATGGGGAAGAACTGCGAAAGGTAGATTCCTCAAAAGTGACCTTAAAATACATAACATCTGAGGGTATAAAACAAAAAAATTTTCCTTCATACAGAACGCATCACGGTCCTATTACGCATGCTGTGGATGGTTATTGGACAGCCTCTGGAATGATGTGGGAACCGGTAAAGGCGCTAGAGCAATCTTTTGTAAGAACTAAAAAGCAAGGGTATAAAGGTTTCCGGGAAATGATGGATATACGGACCAATTCAAGTAATAATACAGTTTATGCGGATGAGGAGGGAAATATTGCTTATTTCCATGGGAATTTTGTTCCCAAGCGCGATGTTACTTTTGATTATTCCGAACCTGTGGAGGGCTGGAACCCAAAAACGGACTGGCAAGGTTTACACACCGTGGATGAAAATATCTTGGTCTTGAACCCAGAGAACGGATGGATACAGAATTGTAATTCCACACCATACACATCTGCTTTAGAGTTCAGCCCTAAGAAAGAAAATTACCCATATTATATGTCCAAAGATCAAGAGAATTTCAGGGGTGTACATGCTGTTGGTTTACTTAAAGATAAGAAAGATGTAACGCTCGATGGTTTGATAGCCTTGGCCCATGACCCTTATTTACCTGCATTTGAAGCCTTGATTCCTGGATTGATAAAAGCGTATTATGAATATGATGACAGGAATCCAAAAATACAAGGGGCAATAGAAGTACTGAAGGATTGGGATTTTAAAACGTCTAAAGGATCCGTAGCCATGACCTTGGCGCATTATTACGGAACACGATACTACCAAGAAGGGAATTATTCTCAAGGAATGTCACCTATGGAACGTGTTCAATATTGGGGTAGCAAATCTCCAAACGGAGAGAAAAGAAAGATTTTTGAAGAGGTGATAGATCAGCTTACGGCCGATTTTGGAACATGGAATATCCCTTGGGGAGAAGTCAACCGATATCAGAGAGCAACAGGAGATATTCGGCAGCAGTTTGATGATATCAAACCTAGTATTCCTATTGGTTTTGCTTCCGGTAGATGGGGAGCACTTGCCGCATACGGAGCGCGCTACACCACCGAAGGTGCCAATAAAATTTATGGTACTCGTGGCAATAGTTTTGTAGCCGCAGTAGAATTTGGTGAGAAAGTAAAAGCAAAGACCATCTTGGCCGGTGGGCAGAGTGGGGACCCTAGGTCTACTCATTTTGATGACCAGATACAAGCCTATGCCGATGTGCAATGGAAAGATGCTGCCTTTTACAAGGAAGACGTGCTCAAAAGGGCCAAGGAGACATATGTGCCTGGGAAACGAAAATAGCTTTTTGTTCTAAACATATTTCCCCATTCTCCACCAGTATTTGAGGCAAAACGTACATATCCGCTGACAGTCCTACTAAAGCGGTCTCTCAAAGCTATAGATAAAAATTATGGTGTCTACTTCTTGGCTTGGAATATCACCTTTATTCTATTGGGAAAAGGTAAAATTTATAGGCACTATTCCTAAAGAGATTATTATAAAAATGAAAAGTCTTGAAAACGTAGTTTTTAGAATTCAGCTATTCCTTAGTAACAATGAGTGAAGCTTTGGACCCAGAAGATAACAGCCATTTATTGGAATAAATTTTATTCCCTTTATCATCATAAATATCTACCTGAGCGGTGTTAGGTGCTGACGATCCGTGGTTAAGCGCTTCAAACTCAATTTTATTAAAGCCTGATTGGAGATCAACATTTATTCCCTTGAACCCTGCAGTTAAAAGAAGATTGTATTCTACTACAACTTCGTTGACCCAAATTTTCACCCGATCTCCATCTACGTATTCATGATCTCTACAAACGATACCAATAAATTTCCCTTCACTTCTTACATCTCCCAAATACTGGTCTGGAAAATATTGTCCCGACCCTCCGAGCCGCTCACCTGGACCTATACGAGGGTCTATTTTGAGTCCTGCACCCGCTTGAACCAGTTCTTCGTCCGGTACCATTTTAACTGGATTCGGTTTTTTTAAATCTAATGATATCGGTTCCTTTATTAACGACGGAATATTCAGAAGTGGACTTTTTTTTGTGTTGCCAATAGGAGCTTCTTTTTTTACGGCTTCAATCTTTAATGGTTTTTGAGTAGGCAAATCTGTTTGTGCTAGTACTGTTGTACCGCATAGCAGGCAACATAAGAAGAATAAATAAGTGTAGTTGATCATCTGCCTATAAAATTCAAATAAAGATAACAAATACCCTGCCACAGGGACTTAAGAGCTTGTTAAATTGTTAAATTTTCAACGATGGTGTTGGTGATGAGTTGATGGCCGTTCTTATTTGGATGAATTGGGTCGTTAGAATAGCACTTGCTTTTATAGTTTAATAGCGGTGTGTGAATATCTAAGGTTCCTAATACGGTCTCGTGACTAATATTCAATACAATCCTACGGAATTCTTGAAGTACGTTATCCTGATAGTTAGGATACGGATTTTTATACCCATAGTCGGTCTCAATAGAGATTGCTTTATCCTTAACAACCTCCAGAACCAAGGGTGGTGGCGTTAGTAATATTGTTTTTATACCTTTCTCTTTTATCTTTTCCAGAAAGGAATAGAGGCCAATAGTGTACCTCTCAAATAGGGTAGGTGATGGTTTGCCGTAAATACCACAATTGATTCCGTAGCAGAAAATGATAATATCTACCGATGGTGTGTTTAGCAAGCTATCTAGACGTTCAAAAAGATAGGGTCTCGGACCGGGATGGTCTTTTTCTGTAAGCCCCGTAATGGTCTCGCTGCTTTTGCCCCAGTTCAAAAATGTAAGGTCCAAACCGGGATGGTTTGTATCGACATAGGCTTGTAGCATCTGCACGTATCCATCCTTAGTGGCAGTAATACTGTCTCCCAAACAGGCGATGGTAAACCCTTTTTTTAATCGAACTTTATGGGTATCACTACAATTCCATAGTAGTGTGCCCAATGCGGCCATGGTGGAAGTTTGTAAAAATGTTCTTCTGTCTACTGCCATGTATCGGTTAAAAAACGCACAAAATTTCCGTGCATTATATTTTTTATATCT
Organism: Maribacter sp.; assembly: GCA_047650615.1. Taxonomy (GTDB): domain Bacteria; phylum Bacteroidota; class Bacteroidia; order Flavobacteriales; family Flavobacteriaceae; genus Maribacter. The sequence continues at coordinate 8,378 of JBLHNI010000063.1, read as the reverse complement.
CTTGGAGTATATCCTTTGTCTATTAGCATTTGTGGAATCTTCTGTAAATCTGCAATGGTATCTACATCGGAAGGACCTTGTTCTGTACCAAAGCCTCCATCTAAATCCGTACCTATACCTACATGCAAGGAATTCCCTGCCAATTGACAAATATGATCAATATTTTGAATAGTATGTGCTAAAGTAACGTTGGTATTTGTTGGATTTGAAACACCTCGTTGCCAGTTGGGAACCATCATCCAAGCATCTAGAGCCATTCCTATGACTGCTTTTCTATTGATTAGCTCCGATAATTGTTCGTCTGAAAACTGGCGGTTATGGTCTACGAAAGTCCTGCAATTATTATGGCTGGCCCAGACGGGTCCTTCATAAAAGGTCATGGTTTCCCAAAAGCTTTGGTTGCACAAATGGGTCGCATCTAGAATAAGATTTAGTCTTTGTATTTCTTTAAGGAGTTCTCTACCCTTTCTCCCAATACCCCCAACAGAATCTGTTCCAAAGGCGTAGGTTCCCGGGCCGTAATGAGCAGGGCCAATGGCACGAAGGCCTTGCTCGTAAGATTTTTCCAGATAATCTAAATTTACAATGGAGTCGGCGCCTTCCAAACTTAGAATATATCCTATGGGCGTATTTTTTTTATCTTGGCTCCAGGCATTAATGTGCTTTATAAGTTCTTGGGCACTGGTTATCTGTGTTAGCTCTCCAATAGCCTCCATGGCTTTGTACCATGCTATTTGGCCTTGGGTCTGTGCCCATGCTTGTTGAGGGGAATTCCAACCGGGAAGTGGATTGCTCTTATGTACATAACGTGCTATTTGCGTGGCAACACATAGGCCAATATTTCCTTTTCGCATGGCATCAAAAGAAACAGTATTGTTACCACGGTCTGGCTTGTCTGTTAGGCCATTTTCGCTTTTTCGGATGTCCGCTACAGGCCATCTGAGGTCTCGGTTCCATTCCATAGCGTTCATGGAAAGGTCTAAATGTGCATCAAAAATAAACATACTTAAATCGTGATTTTTTGGTTACGTGCAACGACTTTCCATTCTTTGACTATTTCGCCATTTTCTACAACGAGTAAGCTGTCGTATTTGGCTACTGTAGGGCAAATGTGTTTAGGAACGGCGTAATGTTCATCGCCCACGTTAAGGATTTTAAGGTCGTCATATTCTACGACCAAATGTTCTTCTGATTGTTTAATTTGCCTTCCGTGTTCCAATGTGAGGAACTGTACCCTAGGAAAGTCCATTTCCGGTGCGATGGATTTGTGCCCCAGATCAAAGCATAAAATCCCAGCTTTCGGTTTGCTTATTATTCTTGTGAACAGCACCGCTGCTGGAAGAAAATCCATTTCTGGGAAAAGTCCGCCGTAACCGGCATCCCAAAGCAAGGTCGTTCCTGGACTGGCAATTACGTTGTCCCGTTTACAATGAAACGGAAAAGTAGGAGAGCCTCCTGCAATTATAATGGGTGCTGGAAGTCCGGCTTTCAGAAGAGCGTTTTTGAGCTGCAATACGGTTAGGAAAGCTTCGTCACAGTCCGACTTTCTGATTTCAACGTTCGAATTTCTTAAATGACCATCGTAAACGTGGAGACCAATTATTTTCAAATGAGGATGTTCCGAAATAGATGTGTATAGTTCCAAGGCTTCTTTTCCTGGAGCAATACCGGTACGGTGCATGCCTACGTTCAAATCAATGTATAATGATATGGTGAGGCTATGTTTTTTTGCAATGTCACCAAGATCGTCCATGGTTGCCTCGTTATCCACTAGCGTAGTGAAGCTTACCATCGGATATTTTTTTATCAATTGGATATAACGCTCTTGATTAGCCCCAACGGGTTGTATGGCTAAAAGCACATCGGGAGCACCGCAATCTGCCAAAAGTTCGGCTTCTGCAATGGTAGCACATTTAAATTTTGTGATACCCTTTTCTAGTTGCATGACAATAATTTCCGCGTTCTTGTGGGTTTTAATATGCGGTCTTAGGTGCTCCGGTCCTCCTGCCATCCGCAACATCGTTTCTATATTGTGTTGAATACGCTCCGGATACACCAATAAGGAAGGGGAAATTACCGTATCTGTGTTATTTACGCTATACCATTGATTTTGGTTCATTTATTTTTATTTATGAAGTTCGAACATCGCCTCAATTTCTACTGCGATACCTCCGGGAAGCATCATTCCTACTGCGCTGCGCACGCCAACGCCATTTTCAGGACCAAAGACATCTGCCATCAACTCACTGTAGCCGTTTATTACGAGTGGGTGGTCACCAAAATCGGGTGTACAGTTCACCATGCCCAAGGTCTTAACAAGACGTTTTATGCGATCTACATCGCCAAAATGAGTGGTAATCGTAGCGATCATGGTCAACGCGGTTTGGCGCGCTGCTGCTTTTCCTTCTTCCAAGGTCAAGTTCTCGCCAACACGGCCTTTTATCAATGTGCCATCCGTTCGCAAGCAGCCTTGTCCGGAGATGTAAAGAAAGTTATCTACAATCAATACCGGTTTGTAAAGTCCGGCTGGTGGTGGGGCTGGGGGTAGTATAAGTCCGAGTTTTTTTATTTTTTCTGATGGTTTCATATGTTGTAATTGTTAGTTTTGATTCAAGGTATTCAATCAGTTTTATCTTATTCCTGCTAAAAAATAGGTACTAAATCTTACTGAAGCAAGCATACTCATATTCAGTTATTTATCATTTGGTATAATCGGCAGTATTAAACTCATTATTCTGGCGGTTTTCTGTACTTGAATTTTTCCTTTTGTCGGTATCATATTTTGCCACACCCAATTATAATGCTCAATTACTTGTGCTGCTTTCAAATGGGGTCTTTCCCCCGTTGTATGCCCGTCTGCTACAACCGTAATGTTGTAATCCTTGGTTAAAGCGGATTGAATTGTTGATTCTATACAAAAATCAGTTGCACAACCAGTAATGAATACCTCACCAACCTTTAGTTCTTTCAATTTAGAGTGAAGTTGAGATTTATAAAACACATCGTTGGCATATTTGTCAATTCTAATATCACTTAATGCTACACTTAAATCGTCCAGAATTTCCCAATTAGGTGTGTTTTTTTCAAATGCTCCAGTCCCAGTTCCATCATGTTGGATATAAATGACAGGATAGTTTAGTTTTCTAAATACTTGGGCAAGTTCATTTATTCGTTGAACAACTCCTTTGGCATCATATCTTGGCGTTTTTGGCGTGAAGGGCCTTTTTGCATATCAATCACTAATAAAGCTTTTCTATCTTCCATATCTAGTAATTCAATCAGCTTTATTTACACTTCTAACTTTACACAAATATATCCAAAACCAGAACACCTACCAACCCCATCACACCTACTGTGGTTTCCATTACGGTCCATGTTTTAAGGGTGTCCTTTACGGATAGGTTAAAATATTCTTTAAAAAGCCAAAAGCCGCTATCATTAACGTGTGAAAGCATTAAGCTTCCAGAACCAATGGCCAACACCATTAATTCCGGACTCACATTTGCACCAGTAGCTAAGGGAAGTACTATGCCGGCCGCTGTCAACCCGGCCACTGTAGCGGAACCTACGCAAACTCGTATTATTGTTGCAATGAGCCATGCCAATATCAAAGGTGAAATAGCCGAGCCTTTGAGCATTTCTCCGATATATTCACTAACACCGCTGTCTATCAGTACTTGTTTTAATGCGCCTGCTCCGGCAATAATGAGTAATACCATCGTGATTCCGGTTATAGCACTAGCTACGGAATCCATCACTTCTTTCATGTTTTTACCTCTTGCAAGGCCTAAGGTGTAAATGGCGACCAGCACGGAAATTAACATAGCAATTACGGGATTACCTATAAAGGCAAGTACTTTTAGTGCTGTTGAACCCTGTGGGAGCATGAAGCTTGCTACGGCTGAAATTCCGATAAGAATAACGGGTAATAATGCCGTAAAAATACTAATTCCCGTTCCTGGCATTTCATCTTCCTCTAATATGGTAGGGTTAATGAATTCCTTTAAAGGACTCGCCTTAATATTTTTCATGGTTCGAGAAAGTAATGGGCCTCCAACGATAATCGCAGGTATCGCTACCAAGATGCCGTAGAATAAGGTTTTTCCAATATCAGCTTGGAATATTTCCGCTATCGCTGTTGGTGCCGGATGTGGTGGTAGATAGCCATGGGTAACAGAAAGTGACGCTAGCATAGGCAAGCCCACATAGAGTAAAGGGAGTCCGGTGGCTGCTGCAATGGTAAAGACCAAAGGGACTAGAATAACGAAACCAACAGAATAGAACATAGGAATACCTACTATAAAACCGGTCAATACAACCGCCCACTGTATGTTCTTTTTGCCGAATTTTTCTACCAACTTTGTAGTAATTCTTTGGGCAGCACCACTATCTGCAACCAACTTGCCCAACATGGCACCTAGACCCAGAATAATGACCAAGAAACCAAGAATATTCCCTATTCCTTTTTGAATGGAGTCCACCACTGCCACAGGATCCATACCCTCTGCAATACCAACGAATAAGGAAACAATGATGAAGGTTATGAACGGATTTAGTTTAAATTTTGCAATAAGAATAAATAACAAAAGTATTCCAGCAATAACAATGAGCAGTGGCATAAAAGTAGTGGTTGTTTATTTTGTCTTCTAAGATACCACAAAAAGTTGCGCACCCTATATTTTGAATAAGGGATGCGCAATAGATAGTGTAGTGTCAAAAATTAGTTTAATCCGTCACTTCTCGAGAAAGTATTTTATTTACTAAACCTGCTAAAATAGATTCAACGATTGGTGCTACCCAGAACTACCATAGTTTAACTATGACCCAACCGCCTGCCTCGAATCCGGGTTTTCCGCTTGCAATTAAATAAAGTGTCAAACCACTGGTAATACCACCCATAATTTCTGCAATAATGTAAGGCACCACATCCTTACTTTTGAAACGACCACCCCTCCATAATCCTGTAGATACTGCAGGATTTAGATGACAGCCCGAAATATGGCCTATCCCTTATGCCATGGTAAATACCGTTAAACCAAATGCTAGGGAAACCCCAACGAGACCACTCCCCAATCTGGGAAATCCTGCGGCTAGTACCACACTTCCACATCCGCCCAAAACGAGCCATAATGTGCCAATAAAATCTGCTGTTAATTTTTTCATGATAAATGGTATTGGTTAATTACTAGACTATTATCTCATATTATTTTATACAAAGAAAATAGGATACATAAACACTTAGAACAGTTTTATTGGGGTAAGTCAATCATTATGAGGTTATTTCTGTTAGAATAGTTTTTAAATGTAGTCAGGAAGGGGCAGCTATAAATCAAAAGCTACTATGGTCCGTTATAATACGGGTAGGCTTTTAGTTAACTTATCAGTGTAAAAAAATTAAAATATCTGAAGAACTATTCTTAGATATTTTAAAATAGCATTCAATATCCAATGTAGTAGGTTGTAGACTTTGGTTTAGCCTGAATTAGATGTAATCAGTGCAATTAGTAAATACATTTGTTATCAGCTATGTTAAAAATAGGACAAATCCATTAGTGATTTCATCACTTCTTTTCTGCGTAGTTAGTAAGGTATTGTGGTCCCTCTAAAAGGATTCTTACCACTTTAAGAGTTCCGTCCGTAGCCGTTTCTATATGCCATTTAATTAGGGAGATTTGACCATTTTCAATTTCTATTCCCGTAATGCTGCGTGGATGTACACAGCTTCCATCATTAAAAAAGGGAATATTTCCTGGCTTTGGAAAACGAGGTCTGTGGGTATGTCCCACAATGGTAATCAGGAGGTTGTTTTGTAAGATCCATTTTTTTATTCTACGTTCTAGCTTTATGAGCTCAGTATAGTTCTTTGCTGGACTTGTAGGGTCTGCAATGCCCCATACTTGTAACGGCTTCCATAAAATACGTACTAGAAAACGGCCCCATCTCCAGAACCTATAGTTCCACCAATCTGCTTGGTGGCCATGGGTTAAGAATAGTTCTTGTCCTGTTTCTGTGTGAGCTAGAATAATAGCTTCATTATAGGTGATTCCTTCGAAAAGCTCTTTATCCGTATCATCGATAGGTTCAAAATAACTAGACAGGTGTTTGTTTACATAGTTTTGGTCCCGATATACCATATCATGATTGCCCCAAATCATGTGTAGCTTTTTTTCTAAATGGAATTTTCGGAGTAATTTAAAAACGTTTTTGTGGGCTTGGAATATCGATTCAAAATTAATGTTCTCCCACAGTTCGTCGCCATCGCCCAATTCGCAATAGTGAAATTCGTTTTGGTAATAATGGTTTAAGGCATGAAAATAAATGTTCCTATTGTTAGCGAATTCATCGGCAAAACTATTGTCCCCTCTATGGCAATCACTAAATAGGATAAATTTAGAACTATCATCAAACGGGATGCGTTTTGCGTTTTTGTATGCCCTTGAAAGTCTATTGGCAGAAGACATTTTTTGAATTTTTATAAATATCCGAAAAACTAAATGACGACTGCGCTAAATTTTAACAAAAAACTAGTGCTGCTTTTGTAATTTTAAGCAAAATACTTAGACTAATACTGGTATGATGAAGGATGCTAATAAATTAATGCCGTTAAAACCACTCATTAGTTTTGATAAACTATTGACGCATTACGATGCATTATTGGATAGTGAGGACACAGTGTTAGCCAACCGTGCAACCGTTATTTTAGAAGCACAAGCGCCTTATCCAGAACTAAGGGAAGGTTTTCAAGACCTTACTTTATTGGAAAAACATAAGGATGTGATACATCTTATGCTCCAAGACAGTTTTTCGCCATTACTTAGCAACAACGAAATTAAAGCGGCATCCCTCCCGTACTATGATGTTTTTTTTAATACTTCCAAGAGATTCCAAAAAATCATAAATGAAGCAGGACCAAGGTTTACACCTGTGATAAGGAACCAGCAAGAGGGAATGGATTATATAGATGGTTGTATTGTAATTCTTAATTTTCACTACGGCTTTCATCTAGATTTTAGTAGGCCGTTCTTCTATGATATTCCGGACGCTAAAGGTGTTATGCGGCATTATCGCATCTTATACAATGTAGATTTTCTTGAGATTATACCTACCGATAAGGTAAGGGAGATAACCCAAACTGATGTTGATGAATTGTTGGAAAATCCATCCAATGTAAAGTTATGGATGGAAAAAATACCACCGGAGAGTTTTATTTCTAAAGGATTCGTTATTTCAAATATGTTCGATGTAACAGCAGAGCATTCTATTTCCGAGATAAAATCAAAACTGATTTCCAGCGATGCCAGAGGTAATGATAATTTTATCACCGATTTAGAGGATACTTTTAGATCATTTTTTAAATTGCCAGAAATCAAAGTAGGTTTTGTTATCTATAATCCAAATGAAGATCAGTTTGAGCCGGTTCATGGTAAAAAAATCAGCAGTTTTATTCTAAATGGAGAAGGGCAAAAAGTATGTAATGAGGCGCTTTGCCAATATTCTTACAACAAACTTATAAAAGAAAATACGTATTTTACTATAGCGGATGTGACCAAGTACGGTAAAGAAACGGACGAGGTAGATCCTTATAAAAGTTTAAGAAAGCAAGGTTTTGAAAGCGCCATTTTTGCACCTATTGCCTTCAACGGCGAATTATTAGGCGTTTTAGAAATAGTTTCTACCACTAAGAATGTTCTTAACGCTGTAAATGCCAAAAAGCTGGACGACGTAATGCCATACATCGCTTCCGCAGTTGTCAGAACTAAAATAGAAGAAGAAAATCTAATAGATGCCATCATTCAAAACGAATGTACATCGGTACATTCCTCTGTATACTGGAAATTTCAAGAAGAGGCCAAACATTTCATCAAAGACCAGTTGGAGGGTAAACAGCCGTTTTTTAAAGAAATCGTGTTTAAAGATGTACACCCGTTATATGGTCAAATAGATATTAAAGACTCTTCAAAGGCACGAAATAGAGCTATTCAGCGCGATTTAATGATTCAGCTTTCTCAGATAAATGATGTATTGCATCAGGTTCATGAAAAGCACAAGCTTCCCATTTATGAGGAATTAATGTTTCGCGTCACTAATCATTTGGAAAGTATAAAGGAAATGCTCTTTACCAACAGCGAGCAATCCATTTTTGAATTTGTAAAAGAAGAAATTACGCCAGTATTTTCCCACTTAAAAAAATCGGACCATGAAATTGCGAAACATATCCTTTCTTACGAGTCAAGCATAGATATGGGAACAGGTTCTTATTACGACCACAGAAAAAATTATGACGAGAGTGTAATGCTTATAAATAAAAAGTTAGCTGCTGTAATTGATAAAAAACAAGAAGAGGCGCAGGCTATGTTTCCACATTATTTTGAACGTTA
>JBLHNI010000062.1:0-12564 GCA_047650615.1 Maribacter sp. | reverse complement strand
TGTCATTGGGGGGTTTGGTTCTATAAAATTCTTGATTATATATTTTGTAAGTCTTGTAGGAGGCAGTCTTCTCGCACTTTTCTTTCATAAAGACGAGCCCTATTATAGTGCAGTTGGTGCAAGTGGCGCAGTAACGGGTATTCTTTATGCCGCTATTTTATTGGAGCCAGAGATGCAATTAGGTATTATGTTCATCCCAATTCCGTTACCAGCCTATATTTTAGGAATCGGATATTTGCTATATTCTATTTATGGTATGAAAAGTAGACTTGGAAACATTGGACATACCGCTCATTTTGGTGGTGCCGTTGGTGGCTATTTGAGTACAATTATATTTATGCCTTCTCTTTTGGTTACGGATACCTTTATGATGGTCATATTAGCTTTGCCGATAGTTCTTCTGTTTGTGCTGGCAAGAACAGGAAAAATATAAACCTGTAGGAAAAGACTTATTTTTTAGATTAAATTTTGAGGTAAAGTATGTAATTCATCGAAAAAGGCAAGACTCTTATATGTTGAAAGATAGTGTTTCGTTCTCAATGGACGTAATATCAAATCTTTGTTACAACATGAAAAATTTGCCTTTATATCTAGTTTTATTTGTTTTAATATTTACTTCTTGCAGCGATGAAACTACGGTTTTTGAAGATGCTGAAAAAAGCAACCTTAGAATGGAAACCAATGAAACCCTTCTAGAAAACAGTGTTGTTTTTGATAAAGCCGGAGTTTTAGACATTTATGATAAAGAAAATATAGCTGGTAAGTCCTATTTTACAGGTAAAAATGATTTAGCTGGCGATTATCCGCTTACATTGGTTGCCCAAATAGACGTACCTTCTTTTAACGGAGGAAATAGCTTAACCGCCTCGCATGTAGATGTTTCTGGGGTGTATGCCTACGTTTCCTATAATACCGCAGAAGCTGGATATGTAGGAGGAATAGATGTAATAAACGTTAGCGATCCAAATAACCCAAGGGTTACCGCAAGGCTCTATTATGTAAATGCGGATATTAATGCCATAAAATATGATAATGGATATATATATATAGCTGGTGGCGTTGACTCGGAAAAATCTGTAAGAGCTACTGCAAACTCATTTGTTGCCAAATTACAAACGGCTAATGGAAGAATTAATTTGGATGCAGGTATCCTTTATGGGTTTCAAGAAGGATATAATGCCACGGATATCGCTGTAACCTCCAATGAAGTGCTGGTTACGAGTGGTCGTGAAGGCTTTGTTTCCATTTATAATAAAGCAGATCTTACACCGACCAATGAAGCACCATTTATGGATTTACGTTCTGTTGCTGTAAGGGATAATAGAATTGCGGTCTTAGATGCGAGCCAAGGAATTAGTATTTTAGATGGGAACTTAAACTCCATAAGGGATATTCCAATAGATTCCGATTTTGGTTACAACACGAAAAGAACTTTAGATTTTTCAGGAGAAAATATTGTCGTTGCCGAAGGTGCTAACGGAGCTGGGGTATACAATTCCAATACAGGTTCTTTTGTAGAATACATCCCTATTCTGTTTAACCCAGATAATGTTGATGCTGCAGACGTAGTAACGAATGCCGTGGCTACAAACCAAGAGGTATTGCTTATGGCGAACGGTGGAGCTGGTCTTTGCCTTTCGGAAGAGCAACAAAACAGTACCAGCCTTGTTGGTATTATCCAATTAGAAGGTTCTATTAATTATGTGGCATCAAAGGACGATTATATCTTTGCAGCTTCGGGTAAGGAAGGATTACAAATTATTAAACTAAATAGACCAGATGCGAGCTTGGTAAGTCGTTGTGCAGATTTATCTTCATACCGTGGAAATTCTAATTTAAGCGTGAATAATAATCAAAATTTGTCCTATAAAGGAGCAAAAAGATTTAATAATTTTAATGTGTCCGGTTCTTTATTGTTATGTGGTTCTTGGACGGTTAAAAACGATGCCAACCTTAATACCGATTCTCTTTTTGAGATGAATGGTACCTTTGTGGTGGGTCGAAACAACAAACGAAAGGATGTGAATGTAAATGCGGGCGCTACCTTACGAGTTGAAGGTAACCTCACCATTTATGGAAATCTTAACCTCAATGACGGAGCCACTATTGAATTTGTAGGAGAGAATTCGATGGTAAATATTTTTGGTTCTGTGAACAAAAACGGAAGCACAACAGTAGCTGGATCCTTTAGGGATATCAAGAACAAGTTCTAAAAAAAACTTGATAGTGCATAAAAAAGTCCCTAGCAACAACACGTTACTAGGGACTTTTCAATTTTAAAAAGAGTTAGTCTAAAAGCTCTGAAACCTTAGCTTCTAGTTCTGGACCTCTAAGGTTTTTGGCTACGATTACACCATTTTTATCTAGCAAAAAAGCAGCAGGTATAGCGTTCACACTATACATTTTTGCAATTTCATCATTAAAGTAAGCAATATTGGAAATATGATTCCAATCCAATCCGTCGTCTACTATAGCCTTTTTCCAAGCGTCGGCAGTCCGATCTAAGGAAACCCCTATAACATTGAGTCCCTTGTCATGGTATTTTTCATAAACAGAAACTATATTTGGATTTTCGGCTCTACATGGTTTGCACCAAGCCGCCCAAAAATCGATAAGGGTAACTTTACCCATAACATCACTTAGAGCAATTATTTCCCCATCTGGGTTAGGGCCTGAAAAATCAGGAGCTTTGGCGCCTACTGCGGTATTCTTGCTCGCTTCTTCAGAAATCTTTTTTTTCGCTAACAGTTCAATTACCTTTTTACCCGGTGTCGTTTCCTTTATTTCTTGGGAAAGCCCATCAAACAGTGCTTGTACTTCGTCGATTTCAACAGTATTCAATGAAATTACCCTATCTAGTAGTAAGGCAGAAATTAACGCATTTGGATTATTTTTGATAAAATCGAGTTCGTAGGTCTTGTATTCTTCTTGTAGCTCTTGCATTTCATCATTAAGAGCCGCAATGGTTGCTTCTCCGCCAGCAACAGTGCTTGCCTTTTGCATATCCTCTTGTATAGACCTTGCTTGTTGTGAAAGCTCCCTAGATTGCTCTAAATAATCGAAGAAAATTTCATTTTGTATCGTTCCATCTACATTGGCAAAGCCTAAACTATCTTTTTGAGCGCTAAAGTTAATAGTTCCATTTTCTACCACGATAGCGGTATAGCCTGGTAATTGCTCCACAAAAATATAATGCAAATCTGGTGCATTACTCGTTCCTTTAAACTGAAATGTTCCATTAACGAGTAGGGTAGTGTCTAATTCGATAGGCTGACCATTATCTCCTGTTTTTTTCAGAAAGACTTGAGTGCCCTCTTCAAATTCTCCCCTCAACTCTCCGTTGATTGTGTAACCTTTTGGATTTTGACTACAACTTAATGTGATAATCAGAACCGCTAATAGGAGTAAACTATTTCTCATAAAATTATTGATTTAAACGCCAAAAGTAGGTATATAATTGCATAAAAAAAAGCTGCCTGCCCTTGGGTGGTAGCTTTTTAAATCTATGTTTATATTGCGTTTAAAACTGGTAGCGTACACCTAAACCAATATCAAAGTCAAATGTATCGGAAAAACCGTCATAACCTACCAAACCAATTTCTGGTCTAAAATCAAGAGAAATGACTAACGGAATATCAAAATCATACTCTATACCAATATTACCCGCTCCGAAAATAAACAGCCCTCCAATATCATTGTTAGGAATATTCGAAAAATCTGCACTTCCAAGTCCTCCACCAACACCATAATACCAATTAAAATCACCTTCTATAGGTCTTACCCATTGGTAGAGGCCTGCTAATTTAAACGCACTAAAATTTCTACTGTCTCGCCAACCCAAATCAACTTCTATCCTATTCGTGTTGGTAAGAGATTTTTGGTAAGAGATTTCAGCACCAAATCCATCGCTATCGCCTAATCTCAAACCTAATGCATGATTCGAAATGTTTTGCGCACTCAACGAAGCTCCAACTAATAAAATAATAAGCGTAAACGATTTTAATATTTTCATATGTTCCTGATTTAATTATTGAATAAAAAATAAGCCGTTCTCATTGATAGCTCACACAATAAAACTTAATTTAGTAGCCAAAATTGTGCCAGTTTGAATAAAAGTATATTTTTCCCATTATCTAAGGAGCTCGAAGGAACATTGCAGATAGATACATTGTCAAAAACCTTATATGCAACCGATGCATCGGTATACCGTAAAATGCCTATGGCCGTGGCCTTTCCCAAAACTGTTGGCGATATTCAAAAACTCCTTGTATTTGCCAATACCCACAAGATTGGTTTGATTCCGAGAACGGCAGGAACCTCCTTAGCGGGGCAATGTGTGGGAGAAGGTATTGTTGTAGATGTTTCCAAACATTTTACAAAAATCCTGCATTTGGATAAAGAAAAAAAGCAAGTAACCGTTCAGCCTGGAGTAATAAGGGATGAACTGAATCAATACCTAAAACCTTTTGGACTCTTTTTTGGTCCGAACACATCTACTTCCAATAGATGCATGATGGGCGGAATGGTAGGCAATAATTCTTCTGGCACCACTTCTATACAATATGGGGTTACCCGAGATAAAGTAGTCGCAATGAACACAGTGCTTTCGGACGGAAGTATCGCATACTTCGAATCACTTTCAGAGCTGTCATATTCCAATAAACTGAAAGAAGATTCAGTTGAAGCATCAATTTATAAAAACATACATAAAGAGTTGTCAGATAATACCATAGCACAAGAAATAATTGCTGAATTTCCAAAACCTGAAATTCATCGTAGAAATACTGGCTATGCGGTAGACGAACTATTGAAATCTGTACATTTTGGTGGTAAAGAGGAAAGCATTAATTTGGCAAAATTGCTGTGTGGAAGCGAAGGGACTTTAGCTTTTACTACAGAAATTACGTTTCAATTAGACGATTTACCACCTCCGCTTTCCGCGATGATTGTTACCCACTATAAATCGCTAGAAGATTGCCTTTTGGATGTGGCACCCGTAATGAAACATCCCTTGCAATTATGCGAGATGATGGATAAGGTGATTTTAGACTGTACTAAAAATAATAGAGCGCAAATGGCAAATCGCTTTTTTGTCGATGGAGATCCTGAGGCGCTTCTGATGTTGCAAATCAGTGCGCATAGCGAGGGTGAGTTGAAAGAAAGTATCTTAAAAGTCATGAAGACAATTGAAGACTCTGGACTTAGCTACGCACAGCCGGTACTTTTTGGTGCCGATATTGGCAAGGCCATAGAACTTAGAAAAGCAGGATTGGGTTTGCTGGGAAACATTGTAGGTGATAGGAAGGCCGTTGCTTGTATTGAGGATACCGCCGTAGCAGTAGAAGACTTAAAGGAATTTATAGGCGAGTTTACTCAAATAATGAAGGGTTACGACCAAAAAGCGGTTTATTATGCCCACGCAGGAGCAGGGGAGCTTCACTTAAGACCTATTTTAAATCTAAAAAAATCTAATGATGTAGCTCTTTTTAGAAACATCACTACCGACGTTGCCAAGTTAACCAAGAAATACAAAGGCTCTTTTAGTGGGGAGCATGGCGACGGAATTGTGCGTGCCGAGTTTATTCCCCTTATGATTGGGGATAAAAATTATGAACTATTACGACGTATTAAATCCTATTTTGACCCAAACAATATTTTAAACCCAGGAAAAATTGTAGATGCCTACCCAATGGACGAATCTTTTAGGTATGCTATTGATAGAAAAGAGCCGGATATTAAAACCTTGATGGATTTCTCCGATAGCGAAGGTATCCTTAAGGCCGCAGAAAAATGCAATGGGAGTGGAGACTGTAGAAAAACGCATAATATGCCCGGGGGTATGTGTCCTAGTTACCATGTAACCAAAAACGAAAAGGATACCACTAGGGGCAGGGCCAATGCACTGCGCGAATTCCTGACCAATCCTCAAAAGTCTACCAATGGTTTTGATAGTGAGGAACTAAAAGAGGTTTTTGATCTCTGCATTAGCTGTAAAGCCTGCGCTAGCGAGTGTCCGAGCAATGTGGATATTGCGACGCTAAAAGCAGAGTTTCTTTATCAATACCAAGAGCAAAATGGATATCCGCTACGCAGCAAACTTTTTGCTTATAATACCAAACTCAATCGTTTGGGAAGTGCCGTTTCCGGACTAACCAATGCGGTTTATGCTTCTGAATTTTTGAGTAGCTTAGTTAAAAAAACGAGTGGAGTTGCTCAAGAAAGAAGCCTTCCAAAAGTGTATAGTTTTAATTTTAATAAGGAACTTCAAAATTTTAAAAATCGATACACTGTATCTAAATCAAAAGTTATTTTATATATCGATGAGTTTACCCGTTACTTAGATGTGGAAGTGGGTAAAGACGCGATAGGTTTATTAGTGCGTTTGGGATATGATGTAGAACTGTATTATGCGGAAAGTGGTAGAACCTACCTTTCTAAGGGCTTTTTAAAACAGGCTAAATCACTAGCAGAAAAGAACAGTAAAGAATTGGTAGTATTTGCTGATAAAGGCTTACCAATATTAGGTCTGGAACCTTCTGCAATCCTTTCTTTTAGGGATGAATATAAACGACTAACAACAAATAGTGATTCAGCGCAACGTATCTCTGATCACTCGTTTTTGATAGAGGAGTTTTTGGCAAAAGAGATAGAAAATGGTCGTCTGGATGCAGCTATGTTTACAGAAACTGCAAAAGATATAAAAATTCATAATCACTGCCACCAAAAGGCCTTGAGCAATCAAAAAGTAACTTTTGATGTGCTAAACCTTCCCAAAAATTATAAGGTTACTATAATTTCATCAGGGTGCTGTGGTATGGCCGGCTCCTTTGGGTACGAGAAAGAACACTACGAAATCAGTATGAAAATCGGAAGCTTAAAACTATTCCCGGCAGTAAAAAAGTCTAGTCCAGATACAATTATCGCTGCTAATGGCACTAGTTGTAGACATCAAATATTCGACGGAACGAAGAGAATTGCCAAACACCCCGTCAGTATATTACGAGAAGCCTTAAAAGCCGAATAGGTTTTGATTGGTTATGAAAAGTACGCTATACATCGTTTATAGGTGCTAGTTTTTTTGAATTGATGGATGCAAGTAACTCGTTGATGTCTATCTGCTTTATACTGTTTCTTTAAAAAACGAATTCAGTTTGTCCTTTTCGTTCTGGTATAATTTCCATCGTTTAAAGGAATACTCCAAAGCCGTGCGATTTTCTACCCAATCCCCTGAATTTAAATACAATATATTACCCTGCGAGGTTTCTCTTTGTTCCTTCTTAGGTTCGTGAATGTGACCACTAACGACACAATCATATCCATTATTGGCTGCAAGGCCAGTAACGGTATGTTCAAAATCCAATTTATACTTGGATTGCGCTTTATTGGCTTTGATTTTCCATGAAAGTGAATATTTTTCTCGTTTTCTCAATTTTAGGGTCCAGTTCATGAGTTTGTTGACCCGCAGTAGCAGGGCAAATCCTATGGATCCAAGTTTCGCTATCCATTTAGCATCTACTAGCGGAATATCTAAAATAGCTCCATGAAAAAACCATGTTTTCTTTCCATCCAAATTCAATACAAGTTCCTTGCAGAAGGTTATATTTCCAAAAGCCGTGCGCTCCAATGATGCGGGTATGTTATCATGGTTCCCGGTAAGGTAGTAAACGGCGGTACCTTCAGAGGCTATTGAAATAATTTTTTTAATGACGTTTACATGGGACGGAGGGAAATAACTTTCTTTAAACTGCCAAATATCCACGATACCCCCATTTAAGATCAGGGTTTTAGTACTTATACTACTTAAATAGGCAAGTAGCTCATCCGCATGACAACCATAAGTTCCTAAATGAACATCAGAGATAACCACTATTTCAAGTTTTCTTTTTCGCAACGGACAGTTTTTCTCACAAAATTAAACTTTATGGGATATTCATTCCTAAATAGCGGTAATATCTAATACTAATCTTAAGGTTAAGTAATCCTTATCAAACCACGCCAAGGTTAATTTAAGTTTAAGCCAGCTGTAAATTTTTCTTTAAACCATTTAAAAATTACATTTGTAGTCATTTAGTTAATTAAAGTATGGCAGGAAACACTTTCGGAAACCTTTTTAGGGTAAGCACGTTCGGAGAATCACATGGAAAGGCGATTGGTGGGGTAATAGATGGTTGCCCATCCGGAATCACATTGGATTTACAAGCTATTCAACAAGATTTGGATAGGCGTAAACCCGGGCAGTCCGCTATCGTAACACAACGCAAAGAAGCCGATGAAGTAGAATTTTTCTCAGGTATTTTTGAAGGTAAAACCACAGGGACGCCCATTGGCTTCGCTATCCATAACACCAATCAGAAATCTAAAGATTATGGGCATATAAAAGATTCTTACCGCCCATCACATGCCGACTATGTGTATGACCAAAAATACGGATTTAGGGATTATAGGGGAGGCGGACGTAGCTCTGCTCGTGAAACAGCCAGTAGGGTAGTGGCTGGAGCCATTGCGAAGCAGTTTTTAAAAGGAATACAAATAAATGCCTTTGTAGTCCAAGTAGGCGATTTACGACTGGAAAAAGACTATCGAGAACTTGATTTATCGCTTACCGAATCCAATCCCGTGCGATGTCCGGACCCCGAAATGGCTGCTAAAATGGAGTCACATATCAAATCCATTAAAAAAGAAGGCGATACCATTGGTGGAATCATTACCTGTGTAGCCAAAAATGTACCCGTTGGTTTAGGAGAACCCGTATTCGACAAGCTACATGCCGAATTAGGGAAGGCCATGCTATCCATCAATGCGGTAAAAGGTTTTGAATATGGCAGCGGCTTTGAAGGGGTGAAAATGAAAGGCAGTGCACACAACGACCAATTTAATTCAGACGGCTCTACAAAAACAAACTATAGTGGTGGCATTCAGGGTGGTATAAGTAATGGAATGGATATTTACTTTAACATTGCTTTTAAGCCAGTAGCCACAGTTATACAAGGCTACGAGACTATAGATAAAGAGGGGAACAAAGTGCAAACTCAAGGCAAAGGGAGGCATGATCCTTGTGTAGTTCCACGCGCCGTTCCTATTGTTGAGGCAATGACAGCGCTCGTGTTGGCAGATTATATGCTGCTAAACCGAACAATTAAGTCGGAGTAAAATACCATTACAGCTAAGATACAATCTCAAATGTAAACCCAAATACAAGTTTAACTTCAAAAATCAGGTACAGGCTTAATTAAAATAATATAGACGTATTCATGCCTGTCTAACAGAGAGAGGTTCAACTTCAAAATTATGTGAAGCACTGTGTTTGTTTATAGTTTTTGTTGCCAGCTTCAGGCAGGTTTTTGGTTCGCACTTCCAAGGTACACTTTAGCCAGAGCAACCTGTTCAATCTTGCTGCCATATCCAAACAATTTACCAAATTGCAACAACTTCCTTTCGTCAACTAAGTTTTCTGTTTGGTTCTAGCAATTATAGCGCTTACTTTTCACTGACCAGAAAATTTATAGCAAATTACTGCTGTCTACTGCTAACTTTTTACTACCTACTTAGCACAGTTTACCAACATCCCTTTCATCCTTCCATTCAAAATAGTATCTTGTTTGCCTAAACCAACTATTTCTATGAAGAAGCTTGAATTGCATTGGCAAATAATGATAGGTATGGTGTTGGGGCTGGTTTTTGGCTTTGGCATGACGTATCTAGATTGGGGTAAGGAATTTGTTTTAAATTGGATTGCTCCCTTAGGTACCATCTTTATCAAACTCCTTAAGCTTATTGCCGTACCGCTTA
This sequence comes from Maribacter sp., assembly GCA_047650615.1. Taxonomy (GTDB): domain Bacteria; phylum Bacteroidota; class Bacteroidia; order Flavobacteriales; family Flavobacteriaceae; genus Maribacter. The sequence goes on along the minus strand of JBLHNI010000062.1, from coordinate 2,775 downwards.
TTTTAGCGTCTTTAATAAAAGGGATATCGGATTTAAAGGATATATCAAAATTTAGAAATATAGGCCTTCGTACCATTGGAATTTATATAGGTACAACTACGGTCGCCATTATCTTAGGCCTTGTTTTAGTAAATGTAATAGAACCAGGAACTGGTATTTCTGAAGAAACTATTGAAAAATTGACTTCAACCTACGCTAACGATGAAGGCGTAACTGCCAAACTTGAAGAAGCTTCACGCCAAAAAGAAAGCGGGCCCTTAAAGTTTTTAGAGGATATGGTACCGGACAATGCCGTTGCGGCACTGGGCAACAACCAACTCATGTTACAGGTTATTTTCTTTACCATTTTTATGGGTATTTCCATGCTACTGATTGGAGAAAAGAGGGCAAAACCCCTCAAGGACTTTTTCGATTCTCTTAATGATGTCGTTTTAAAGATGGTCGATTTAATAATGCTTTCAGCTCCTTTTGCCGTATTTGCGTTATTGGCAAATGTAGTGGTCTCGTCCAGTGACCCTGAAATTTTATTGGCCTTACTTAAATATGCCGGGGTAGTCGTTTTAGGCCTCCTTTTAATGATTGTATTCTATTGTATACTGATTTCGGTCTTTGCAAAAAAGAACCCGTTTTGGTTTTTAAAACAACTTAGTCCTGCACAATTGCTTGCATTTTCGACTAGTTCAAGCGCGGCTACCTTACCTGTGACCATGGAACGAGTGGAAGAACATATTGGTGTAGATAAGGAAGTCTCCAGTTTTGTGCTTCCTGTTGGAGCTACCGTAAATATGGATGGCACCAGTCTCTATCAAGGGATTGCAGCGGTATTTATTGCACAGGCACTCAGCTTTGACCTTCCGTTAAGCGGCCAACTAACCATTGTGTTAACAGCACTTTTAGCCTCTATAGGAACAGCTGCTGTACCGGGTGCAGGTATGGTCATGTTGGTTATTGTATTGGAATCCGTCGGGTTTCCACCCGATAAATATGCGATTGGTTTGGCTTTAATATTTGCGGTGGACAGACCTTTGGATATGCTAAGAACAGTGGTTAACGTAACAGGAGATGCTACCGTAGCTACTATTGTGGCTAAATCGGTCGGAAAATTACATGACGACCCTATAGCCAAAAACTGGGATGACCATTATGATGAAGTGAAATAGCAATTATTAGTAGCGCTCATCATTTATTTATTAATGGGTCTTTACTCTATTTGAATAAAAATCCGACTTAAGAAGTTGCTGCTATATTTGATCAAGGTCTTTTTTGAACCAGTTGGTGACATAGCAAAAGATAGAGCAGTGCTGGTTTAGTATTAATTAAAATGGAAAAAACCGTTCTTTTTCACAGTGCTAAATACTATTATTAATACAAAAATCATATAGAATAATTCATCTAGGTATAATGATATTCTTTTTACGCTTAGGGTGCTTTACTTGAAAAGAAAACGATTTCGTCGCGTTCCCCTGAGGTTTTAAGGTGATTTCCCAAGCTAACAATTCCTTTTTTGAGTAGTATACAGCTCAATCCTTTTTAAAAGTTAGTATAGAACATAAGGGTTAAAAAAGGTGAAAAAGTTTCACTGTTCTTGTTTTAGGTTGAGGCAAACTTAAACGCAACTAGGATAGCTAACAAGGGCAGCTAGGAGAAGGGGAGGGTGCAGTGAGGGAAGTAGTGCTTTGCATGAGTTAATCTAAAAACTTAGCCTTCAATTCAGGCGTAGGAATCATGCAAGCATCTTTTTTTCCAAACCAAACATAGCGATAGCGTGCTATGATATCGTATATGGTATCTCGTAAACTACAAGGAATCAAATATAAAATTCTAGAAAAACTAGAATACCCCTTTAGTTGATTCCCGATTTGCAATGCTGCGTCGGATTTAATGTAGTACGCCATTCCAGGCTCAATAAGGATTACGGAATCTAGGGCTTTCGTATCAATTCCACGCTCAGAGACTAGTTGTTGCCCGATATTGCTTTGTAAAGAAGCATAACGAAAGACATCTTTTTTGTCTCGCTTTATAACAAACTGAATAAAGCCATTGCAAAGATTACATACGCCGTCAAACAGTATTATTTTTTTATCTTTTTCCACAGGGTAAAGATACGATAGCTCTTTGGTGTTATATTAAAGTTTATAACGTATTTAAGAAAGTGTTTAAATGCATTTCCTTGTCTAGCTTAAGTTTCTTTTTCAAGCGGTACTTTAATTTTAGAATACTATCCGGCAGTACATTCAACATGGTAGTAATTTCTTTGGTGGATAGGTTCATACGAAGAAAAGCTGCCAGACGAATCTCTTTCTTTGTGATATCCGCGTAAATAGCCTTTAACTTCTTATCAAAATCATTATGCACATCTACGAAATAGCTTTTAAAGACCTCCCAATCTTTGTCTTCGGTATTTTGTTTTTTAAGCAACATAACAATGCGACTAAACTCTTGTTTATGGTTTTCAGGAGAACTTCGCATGCCTTCTAGGTTCTCTTTAAGTGCTTAAATAAAAGTATTCTTTTGAACTAAATGGAGGGTTTGACTGGGTCAGCTTTTTCTTTTTATGTTCAATTTCTTGCTGGTAGATTTCATCTTGTTTCTCTCGATCCGCCTTATTTTCATTCATGCGTTGGCAAAAACCAAACACCAAAAGCCTTGAGAGGGCTAGGGCAGAGGTCATGGCGGCTGCGTAAAGCCTTTTTTTAATTTATTAACCTTGGCTTTTTCGTTGATATTATTTATTCCTTCTTCCTGCAAGGCTAAGGCAGCATCTTTTTTCGGTTT
>JBLHNI010000061.1:0-12702 GCA_047650615.1 Maribacter sp. | reverse complement strand
GAAACGTAGTAAAAATAGGTTTGGAAAACGGAACTTTAAAATTTCTAGAGAGTACTATTTTTTTATAATTTCCCGCACGTATTTCTAAAATCGCTTTTTCCACTAAGGTGCTATAACGTGCTTCTTCATCAAAATCGCTTGGTATATCCTGATTTACATCTGCAGTTTTATCTGATGTAAATTCTAGCGGCGCCTGACAAACCTCTTCACTTTTTAGGAGAATAGGCTTTTCATCGTTTAAAAATGGAGCGAATACAAAACCTTGTTCCGTATAGTCTCTGACCTTGTGTATTGTATCATCAGCCTGAAAAATTGCATTTAAAACAAACTCCCTTGGCTTGCTATACAAAACAAAGGGAAGCTCCTTTTCCAAATGCGTTTTGGATCTGGCGAGTAGTTCGGCACTCATATTATTCTCTTGGTAATGCGATAGTCGTTAATTTACATACCGATATCAACTGGTCTGCTTCGTCGGTGATTTTAATATCCCACAATTGCGTAGTCCTACCCTTGTGGATAAAAATTGCTTTTGCAAATACGTAACCGGATGCTATACTTTTTACATGATTAGCGGATATCTCTATGCCTCGAACTATGAATTGCTGAGCATCAAGAAAAATATAGGAAGCAGCACTCCCTACACTTTCTGCAAGAGCTACCATAGCGCCTCCATGCAGCACACCGTCGGGCTGATACACCCTCGGGTTAACGGGCATCCTGCCCACTAAAAAGTCCGCACCCACATCCACATATTCAATCTCTAAGGTCTCCATTAAGGTGTTCTTGGAAGATGCGTTACAAATGTTTAGGATCTTTTCTTTATGGTCGTTCATCTTTTTTTTGTAAAATTAAGGAATAGTAGAGCAACGAGCTTATGAAATTAATTTATATGTGGACGAAGTTGGGTAGTTTGTAATGGGTAGCAAAGAGATAGAATACCATTTTTGAACTTGAACATTACTTGCGCTTACATTTAAGTTTGAAATTTCAACTATAATTAAACACGAATGAATAGCAAAACAAAAGCAGTAACCTACACCACCCAGAATACGTATAATACTTTGAATAGCCTAAATTCTGCAACTAAAAACGTTTGGGTTGTCTTTCATGGTATTGGGTATTTAAGTCGCTTTTTTTTAAAATATTTTAAAGAACTGAATACCGACGAGAACTATATTATTGCACCACAAGCCCCATCTAAATATTATTTAAACGACACCTACCGGCATGTGGGTGCTAGTTGGCTTACCAAAGAGGAAACAAGACAAGAAACTGGAAATGTAATTCAATATATTGATGCTGTTCTCCATGCAGAAGCAATTCCAAAGCACTGCAATCTTATTGTATTTGGATTTTCCCAAGGGGTTTCTATAGCGACCCGATGGGTAGCTCAAAAGAGATTAAACTGCAACAAACTTATTCTCTATGCAGGCGGCTTACCTAAGGAGCTTGCTCCCGAAGATTTTGAGTATTTAATCACGAATAAAACAGAGGTTTTAGTAATTATAGGAACCAACGATGTCTATCTTACGCCAGAACGGTTACTAGAGGAAGAAAAGAAAGCAAAACACCTATTTAAAGGAACAGCGAAAGTAATACGATTTAAAGGTGGACACGAAGTGAAAAAAGATATTATCAACTCCTTGGTTTGATAGCTATGAGTACCCTATTAGAAAATACAAAGGTCAAACTGATACCATTACAAGGTGCTCACTGGAAGGTACTTTGGCCCATTGCACAACACCTAGATTTACACACCTACGGTCCCAGTGATGTTTCCTCGATTGAAAAATTAAAAAACTACATATACGTAGCTTTAGAGGAGGCTGCTCTTCAAAAATCTATTCCGTTTGTTATTTACAATCAAGTAAATAACGAAGTAGTAGGCTGTACCAGATTCGGGAACATAGATGATGGTAATAAGGTATTACATATTGGGTGGACCTGGATTTCTCCAGCAGTACGAGGAACAGGTTTTAACCATCAAATGAAATTATTAATGCTCACGCACGCTTTTGAAACAGTATTGTTCGAGAAGGTAGAATTCCGTATAGATGAAAGAAATATGGCATCAAGAAAGGCCGTTGAAAAACTAGGGGCTAGCCTTGAGGGAATTCTCAAGAAAAACAATGTCGTAAAAAATGGATTTAGAAGAAACTCTTGCTGTTATGGTATACTTAGAGAAGAATGGCCAGAATTAAAAAGGACAAAGTTTTAGACAGTTAATTCAAGCTACAACACTGCCCTTTTTAACAAAATAAAAACAAACGACCACCCTCTTACTTCTCTTTAACTTCTAGCGCGTAATACGTAATTTTCCTCGTAACATAAGAATTCTCCGGTGCTATAATCTGCTTAATCCAGTTCCCGTCTTCTTTATTATCATATTGATATATGTAGGTCTTTTTCTTCGTGGTAGTTATTCCTTTTTCCACTTCTTCTACCAATATATCGTTTTCGTTATAGCTATACGTGGTGCGTGTTGTAGGCGCAAAAGTCTTCTCCACCTCCTTGTATTCAAATTCTTGTTTTGCAATTAGTTTTCCTGAAGTATCAAAAACCTCTTCAAATGCTTTGTTGGCTTCTCCTCGTAAAAATTCCTTGACTAAGACCACTTCTTGAACAGTCCCGTTCTTTTTTTTGAGTGTTGATGTCCGAATCGATTTTAGCGGAACGTTATTAATTAAATAGGTAATAGTGTATTCCCCTTTATACTTTTTGTATTCTACCAAAGTCTCATCTATACCCTCATCATTGATACGAGTCATTTTAACTAAATCCCCATTAGCATCATACTCGTAACTATATTGCTCTAAAAATTCATTCTCATAAGAAACTATTTTCTCCGTTACTTTCCTATGTTCAAGCGTATCTAATTCGTAAACGTGTGCTATTGAAGTACTAGGGTCAAACGTATTGTCTCGATAGGATTCCGACCTTTTTTCCGTAAGCTCTCCGTTTTTATAGATATAGGAAACCAAATCATAATCTGCATCGTTAAATCGGGTGATTGCCTTGGTCAAACGCCCCAAGGTATCAAAATCATATTCTTCCTTACCGTAACTGGTACTAACCAAACAGGTCTTTACATTATTATTTAAATCAAAATCTTGTAATGTAAATAATTCAATTTCTTGGGCATGCGAATGCCAAGCATTACTTGCAAGTATTAGTAGGAGAAAACGAGAACATTGGTTAAGCATAATAACAAAGGTACTTTTTATTGTAACAAGCAAAAACAAAATATGTGGCAAACTAAAAAAAGGGCCAGATAAATCCGGCCCTTTTTTCTACTTAAATTATTAAGAAGACTACTTAACTTCTTCGAAGTCTACGTCTTCAACGGTGTCCCCCTCAGGAGCTGCTGTATCTGCCGTAGGTTTTCCTTGTGGAGCACCACCATCCTTTTGAGCGTCTGCCTGTGCTTTGTACATTTCTTCGGAAGCTACTTTCCAAGCTTCGTTAATTTTATCCAATGCTGGCGTTATAAGGGCTAAATCTTTAGATTCGTAAGCAGCTTTTAACTCCGTTAAAGCATCTTCGATAGGCTTTTTCTTATCATCCGATAATTTATCACCAAACTCTTCCAATTGCTTTTCGGTCTGGAAAATCATGCCGTCCGCTTCATTTAACTTATCTGCTGTTTCCTTCGCTTTCTTGTCGGATTCTGCGTTTGCTTCCGCTTCTGCCTTCATTTTCTTGATTTCTTCCTCGGTCAATCCTGAAGAAGCTTCGATACGGATATCTTGGGTCTTGTTCGTTGCTTTGTCCGTTGCAGAAACTTTAATGATTCCGTTTGCATCTATATCAAAGGTTACTTCAATTTGAGGGGTACCTCTTTTTGATGGTGGAATACCGTCTAAATGAAAACGTCCAATAGACTTATTGTCATTTGCCATTGGGCGCTCACCTTGCAATACATGAATCTCAACAGAAGGCTGGTTATCTGCAGCCGTTGAGAATACTTGAGACTTTTTAGTAGGTATTGTCGTATTAGACTCTATTAACTTTGTCATCACACTTCCCATAGTCTCAATTCCTAGAGATAAAGGGGTTACATCCAATAACAATACATCCTTAACGTCACCTGTTAAAACACCACCTTGTATGGCAGCACCTACGGCAACAACCTCATCCGGATTCACGCCTTTTGAAGGTTTCTTACCAAAGAATTTCTCTACAGCCTCTTGTACTGCAGGGATTCTTGTAGAACCACCTACTAGAATAATTTCATCGATATCGCTTTTGGATAATCCGGCAGCTTTCAATGCAGTCTGGCAAGGCGCTATAGTTCTTTTTACTAAATCGTCAATTAGTTGATTAAACTTAGCCAATGTTAGGGTACGTACCAAGTGCTTTGGCCCAGAAGCCGTTGCAGTTACGTAAGGAAGATTAATTTCTGTCTGAGCAGAGGAGGACAATTCTATCTTCGCCTTTTCAGCAGCTTCTCTCAAACGCTGTAATGCCATAGCATCGTCACGTAAATCAATGCTTTCGTCCTTTTTGAACTCATCTGCCAACCAGTCAATAATTTTTTGATCTACATCATCACCACCTAAGTGCGTATCCCCATCGGTAGATAGCACTTCAAAAACGCCATCACCTAATTCCAAAATAGAAACATCATGTGTACCACCACCAAAATCAAAAACAACAATTTTTTGATCCGTATCTTTTTTATCCATTCCATATGCCAAAGAAGCGGCAGTTGGTTCGTTAATAATACGTTCTACGGTGAGTCCAGCAATTTCGCCAGCTTCCTTGGTCGCTTGTCTTTGTGCATCGTTAAAATAAGCAGGTACGGTAATAACCGCTCTCGTTACTTCCTGCCCCAAATAGTCCTCAGCGGTTTTCTTCATTTTTTGAAGAATCATAGCTGATAATTCCTGCGGAGAATACATACGTCCGTTGATGTCTACTCTTGGCGTATCATTATCTCCTTTAACCACTTTATAGGGTACTCGCTTCGCCTCTTTGCTAGACTCAGAAAACTTGTTCCCCATGAATCGCTTAATAGAATAGATAGTATTTACCGGATTAGTAACGGCCTGTCTTTTAGCCGGGTCTCCTACCTTTATCTCACCACCTTCTACGAAAGCGATTACCGAAGGAGTCGTTCTTTTTCCTTCTGAATTAGGGATTACTACAGGCTCGTTACCTTCCATTACTGAAACACAGGAGTTTGTAGTACCCAAATCTATACCTATAATCTTACTCATTGTATGTATTTTTAATATTAATGCATATTTCTTTAAACCAATACCTTATTGACAAACAATATGCCAAGGGGTAGCAACCTGACAGGATGTCATTTTTGATTCCTCTTAAGCCCATTACTTCCATACTCAAACCATTATATTAAAAATCATTAGGGATAAAGCCGATGAAATTGGCAGGTTTTACTTGCTTTTTATGACATACTATAGTTATGCTTATTAAAACATCATCCTGAATTGGAATTAGATTTCCATAAAAACGCGACGCAACCATTTTGTGAAAATATATCTTCATAACATCGGGAAGCGTTTAATTCAAACGGTCACTTAGCTATGAAGCAATTTACATCACTACTTCTGAGTCTACTCCTGTTTATTTCTTTTACAGATGATGATATCCCCCCAAATCATATTGAATTATCAAACCTAATATCCAATTACAATAGCGAGCGGGAAACCTTCGAAACTGTCGAAAATATAACTACCAACATCCAATCTTCAGGTATAGAACAAGGCCCTTACTATTTTAAGGTAACCACGGGATTTAATCCATTGATATCATTTACGCGTGTACCCTAGAAGAAAATATTAAAGCACAATACGGAAGAATCTCTATCACGGTTGTTTTAAAGCTGTTTTCCAAAAAGGAGGAAGCGCGTTTAGGACTTTTTCCTACCGCAACCAGATTGTTTGTTTTAGAGCCTTTTTCCATTGCGTTTGACGATTAACTACAGAACAAACGTAAATAGTGATTTACAGTAGCTTTTTGCATCAACAAGAGAAACACATCTGACCTTCAATTCGAACTGTATTCTTTAAACTAAGTCAAGTCAAATGTTTACTTTGGAATCCTCCGATTGAAAGTGTTTTTATTTTCGTATTATCAAACTATATACCTCATAAACCATTAAACTTCTCTGTACATTAGCATAACAATTTTTAACCATTATGTTACAAATAGAATGTATCAGTATTTTTGATATGCTAAAAATAGGAGTTGGGCCTTCTAGCTCGCATACCTTAGGACCTTGGCGCGCCGCCGAAAGATGGCTGGCCGAATTAAAGCAAAACGGACTGTTTGACCAAATAACATCTGTTACCGTAAACATGTACGGTTCTTTATCTCTCACAGGTAAGGGCCATGCCACGGATTATGCCGTTATACTAGGTCTGTCTGGAGCAGACCCTGAATATATCCCTATTGAGGATATTCATCCGTTAGTGCAACATGTAAAGGATAATAAAACCTTAAAATTAGGGAAGGAGAAAAAAATTCTATTCGACCCGGATGTAAATATCATTTTTCATCGAAAATTTCTTCCTTTTCATGCCAACGGCTTAAAATTTGAAGCCCAGTTGACATCGGGAATTAAAAAATCAAAAACCTACTATTCCATCGGTGGCGGATTTGTGGTGGTGGAAGAGCGGAAAAATGCAAAGAAAAAAAAGGATGCTTTTAATGCCTTTCCATTTCCGGTTCAAAAAGGAAGGGAGTTGTTGGCATTCTGCGAACAAGAAGAAAAAAGAATATCGGAAATAGTACTAGAAAACGAACGCTCCCTTAGAACCGATGCGGAAATAGACAAAGAAATAAAACGCATTTGGGATACCATGTTGGAATGCATGTATACCGGTTGCCACACAGAAGGAAAGCTACCAGGCGGACTCCATGTAAAAAGAAGAGCCTATGACATTCATAAAGGTTTAAAGGGTAATCTACCCTATGAAAATCCTGAGGAATGGCTGATGACCATCAGACAGACCGAAGTAAAGTTCCGGCAAATCCTGCAATGGGTGAGCTGTTTTGCATTAAGTGTAAACGAGGTCAACGCTGCGCTAGGCCGTGTGGTTACCGCACCTACAAATGGAAGTGCTGGAGTGATACCATCTGTATTGATGTATTACATGGTAATCGAGAACCACGGTGGCACTATGGAGCATATCAAACAATTTCTTTTGGTAGCCGGAGAGATAGGGAGCCTTTTTAAAAAAGGAGCCACCATTTCGGCCGCTATGGGCGGGTGCCAAGCAGAAATAGGTGTTTCCTCGGCAATGGCGGCAGGTGCTTTGACAGAGCTACTTGGCGGTACACCAGAACAAGTATTGATGGCAGCGGAAATAGCTATGGAACATCATTTAGGTCTCACATGTGACCCTATAGGTGGTCTGGTTCAGATTCCCTGTATAGAACGGAATTCCATGGGCGCCATAAAGGCAATACACGCAGCAGAACTTGCTTTAGGTTCCGATCCAAAAGAAGCTAAAGTGCCCTTCGACAAGGTTGTACAGACCATGTGGGAAACAGCAAAAGACATGAGTTCTAAATACAAGGAGACCTCAGAGGGTGGTCTTGCCGTTGGGGTATACTTAAGTGATTGCTAGTACACTCTTAAAACAACCTATTCAGAATATTTAGTAATCAAACGGACCAAGAGGTCGTTCAATTTTTCTACTTGATATTCCCCTACGCTCGCTTACAAATGGTCGTTTCCAATACCACTGTCATTGGTAATGAAGACGTAGGAGCCATTGGTGGCAATAGAAAAAGAACGCATAAGATACTCCGTGTCGGTATCAATGCCACTTGCCGTAATCGGGATAATTTTTATACCTCTTTTAGCAGCTGCTACAATTGCTTCTTGTAGCTCCCTTATAATGTTGGTATTGTTGTGCGGCGGCGCATCCAACAGAAGAAAGGCTATTCTTACTCTTGCCGTTTTGGACCATTGCAATTCGCTCAAGACCATATTCAAAGCGGTATGAAACGCTTCTTGAAAATCACCTCCTCCCTTAGCGCTCTGCGCTTTTATAAACTCTAGGGTCGTAGCCATTTTCATAGTGAATCTAAAATATTTAACTAAATAATCGTCTTCGGCATCTCTATCGAATACGCTAGATGTCATAATATCAAGACTCGGAACTTGCTACTCTACTTTTAAAATCACACTCAACAAATTTTTCTTTAAGAATTCTAACTCGTCAGACATGGAGCCTGTTGCATCTACAATAAAAGCCAATTCCACTTTCGTGCCAGCTGAACCAACTGCACCTAAAACAAATTCGTTGATGCCTTCCTTCATTGAACATTTTTACTGGTGTAGACATCATTTTATCATCTACGACTAAGGTATATTCTTCCATGGATAGCGCAGACACAGCTTGACGCATTCCAACAAATAATTCTGCCGCTCCAAAATTATCTGTTTTAGCTTCCATACCACTGCTCCATCCTTCTCCTATATTACAGACGTATCGTTTATAAGCACCACAGTCTCCCCTTTTACTAAAACCGAAATCCTGTTCAGGTTATGAAAATTTCAGTAGTCTGCTTTGTTTGTAACAAGTTCCTCCAAAAAGTCCAGTTATACAAATCGTTCCATTCTGCAGCCGTCACCAATCCCGCTTCACCGCCATTGCCGCTTGGAGATGTGGAACTCCCAGACTCCGAAGAAAAACTATCTGCACCAGCAGAACTTTCATCAATAATATTCAGCGCACCTTCATTGGCAGTGATAGCCTCATCATCACATGATGTAAGCAAGAGACCACATACTAAAAGGCTAAAAAGCAAACGTATATTTTTAATGAGCTATGTCGTTTTATTAATTAGATAACCATTAAATACATAGGGTGCGTGAGTTTTTGCCAATTATGAAGTGAAACCTACTTAGGTTTAGGAGCTCAAGCGCATTTTTTAGTAAAAATTTTCACGACACTTTAATCTCTTGCATTCGTTTTCGGAATATGCAGAGCACTTCACAACTTTAGTTCAAAGGAAATCTAATCGCCTTATTAAAGGCGAGTCTCAAAGACCTGAGAAAGGTATTGATTGGTAAGGGGCTTATGGTGGGGAAACAAAACGTCTTTGTAAGTTCTGATGATAGTAAAAATCCATTATCCATGACTGGGTAGGGTTCCCATTAAACGCCAATTTTCATTACCTAAAACTAACAAATTCAGCTTAAATTACTTCAAGAATTCCAACACATTTTTTTCAATACGCTCTTGTATATGCTCGGTATCCCCTTTCACAAATTTTTCTCCAGTAATCTTCTCGTAAAGTTCTATATATCTATCGGAAACGGAGACTATATATTCATCTGTCATTGCTGGAACCCTTTGTCCTTCTAATCCTTGAAAACCATTTGTAATTAGCCATTGCCTTACAAACTCTTTGGACAACTGCTTCTGAACGACTCCTTTTTCCTGACGCTCCACGTAGCCATCGGCATAAAAATAGCGGGAAGAATCTGGAGTATGTATTTCGTCTATCAATACGATTTCGCCCTCTTTCGTTTTACCAAATTCATATTTAGTATCCACTAAAATCAATCCTCTAACAGCAGCAATTTCACTTCCTCTTTTAAAAAGCGCATAGGTATATTTTTCCAACACTTCATAGTCCTCTTTGGAAACAATGCCGCGTTTAAGAATATCTGCTTTTGAAATATCTTCGTCATGGTCGCCGATTTCAGCTTTAGTGGCAGGAGTGATTATGGGATTCAGAAACTTATCGTTCTCCTTCATTCCTTCTGGCATCGGCACACCACAAAGCATTCTTTTTCCTATCTTATATTCACGTGCCGCATGACCAGACATGTACCCTCTAATGACCATTTCAACCTTAAAAGGTTCACAGGCATGGCCTACTGCCACGTTTGGGTCGGGAGCGGCTGTTAACCAATTGGGAACGATATCCGCCGTATCAGCCATCATTTTCGTCGCGATCTGATTTAAAATTTGGCCTTTAAAAGGTATTCCCTTTGGCATGACTACATCAAAGGCAGAAAGCCTATCAGTGGCTATCATTACCACAATATCGTTTTCTAGCGCATAGACTTCGCGAACTTTTCCCTTATACAAACTTTTCTGCCCGGGAAAATTAAAATTGGTATCTATAATCGTATTCATTGGTTCTTATCCATTTTAAACAAAAGGAATAGCTAATCCCCTAAAAAATTATAACACCTAGTTATGGTGCTCAATTGTCTTGTAGGCAGCGATTACTTCTTTTACCAATTTATGCCTAATAACATCTTTATCATCTAAGTAAATTATTTCTATGCCCGGTACGTTTTGCAAAACCAACAAAGCTTCTTTTAAGCCCGAGATAGTTCTGCGTGGCAAATCTATCTGTCCTGGATCTCCAGTAATCAAAAATTTGGCATGCTTTCCCATACGGGTCAGGAACATTTTCATCTGTGCGTGGGTGGTATTTTGAGCCTCGTCCAAAATTACAAAAGCATTGTCAAGCGTTCTCCCACGCATAAATGCCATTGGAGCCACCTGTATAATACCTGTTTCTATGTAATGTGTCAGTTTTTCAGGACTGATCATATCCCGTAAGGCATCATAGAGCGGCTGCATATAGGGATCTAACTTTTCCTTGAGGTCACCTGGTAAAAATCCTAAATTCTCCCCTGCTTCTACCGCAGGCCGTGTTAGGATAATTTTACGCACTTGCTTTTCTTTAAGCGCTTTTACCGCCAAGGCTACTCCCGTATACGTTTTACCAGTACCCGCTGGGCCAATGGCAAAAACCATATCGTTATTTTTTGAGGCATCTACCAAACGTCTTTGATTTGCGGTCTGGGCTTTTATTAGTCTGCCACTGACTCCATGTACCAAAGTCTCACCACTCTTTGCAGAAGCTTGGTTTTTTGACGTTTCTTCATCGTCTATAAGAACCCGCTCAATACTATTTTCATCTAGCTTGTTATACTTTACGAAATATTGAACAAGCATTTCAAAACGCTTTTCAAATTCTTCCAGAAGCACTTCATCTCCATATACCTTTATCTTGTTTCCCCTAGCCACTATTTTCAACTTTGGAAAATACTTTTTCAAGAGATTTATATGTTCATTTTGCTGTCCAAAAAAATCCCGTGGACTTATCTCGGTAAGTTCTAATATTAGCTCGTTCAAATAGTCATTTTTAGTAAGATGTCAACTAAGCAAAGATTAATTTCGCCTGGCTGTTTTTTTGTTTAATTTTGTTACTCAAATTTAAGTAAAAATTAAGTTTACTAAAGCAAAAACATATCAACATTGTGGCATGGCGATTATTACCTTAACAACTGATTTCGGAATTAAAGACCACTTTGTTGGGGTGCTAAAGGGCTCTATCTATACCGAGCTTCCAGATGCAAACATTATTGATATTTCACACGGTATTGCACCTTTCAACATTCAGGAGTGTGCGTATATCCTTCAAAACTCCTATCATAATTTCCCCAAGGGCACCATACATATCGTTGGTGTAGATTCCGAAGCAACTCCAGAAAACCAACATATTGCGGTTTTAGTAGACGGACATTATTTTGTGAGTGCCAATACTGGAGTCATAGGTCTGATTACATCAGAATTAAGTCCAGAGAAGGTAGTACAGATAAATATTCCGGACCGCATTCAAGGCTCTTTTCCCGTGATGAGCGTATTTATTCAAGTAGCCTGCCATATCGCTCGTGGAGGTACTCTAGATGTGGTGGGCAAACCTTTTACGAATCTAAAACTCCTACGAGAGTTTTTACCAAGAGTTTCAGACGATGGAAAAAAAATAATAGGAAGCGTTATTTATATCGATAACTATGGTAACGTAGTAACTAATATTCGAAAAAATCTATTTGATGGTCATCGAAAAGGAATGCCATTTGTATTACAGGCCCGAAACCAAAAGCTAACCCAAATTCATAGTAGCTACAGTGATATCATCGATTTTAAATTAGAAAAAAACAAACGTAAAGGTGATGGCGACTTGCTAGCCCTATTTAATTCCTCGGGATATATAGAGCTTGCTATTTACAAAAGCAACTTAAATACGGTTGGCGGTGCCGCTACACTCTTAGGTCTGGAGTACAGAGATACCATTAGCATTGATTTTGCTTAATCACTGAATTGCTGGTGCCATTTGACGCTAAGCCGTTTGGTATTATCCAATTCGAAATTTGTATAGACCTGCCTTACTTTAATAGGTTTATCGCCTAACAAATAGTTGATAACTACTTGGCCTATAGAAATAATAAATTAGATTAAGTTGGTTTTGCGGTGCTTGGGTGCATAAAACAGGTTAATATTGCTGTTAATAAGTTTGTTTCCTATAAAACTCCAATTCAAATATCTTTGTTTCAGAGGATTCCCCAAAAACTGGAACCTTAAACCCATTTTAAGGAAGACATTTTAAAGATATAATTCAAAGTAGACAAAGATGAAATTTATAGTATCCAGCACGTATTTGTTAAAACAACTTCAGATTTTAGGTGGAGTTATCAATAATAGCAACACCCTACCTATTTTGGATAATTTCCTTTTCGACCTTAAAAAGGATAAATTAACCGTTTCCGCATCTGATCTGGAAACAACAATGAGTTCTGTACTTAATGTAGATTCGGATAATGAAGGCGTCATTGCGGTTCCTGCTCGCTTGTTGTTGGAAACCTTAAAAACCTTTCCAGAGCAGCCCCTGACATTTATGGTTGCGGATAATAAT
>JBLHNI010000060.1:0-12822 GCA_047650615.1 Maribacter sp. | reverse complement strand
TCAATAGCAACTTCTTCCCTTTCTTCCCATTGGTTTCTGCAAACAAGTGGCCCGCCCTGTTCATCTCTTCCGGCATAGGAATCCAAGTAGTTTTCATACCTATGTTTTCAAAGGCAGTTCCAAAAACATCCCCTACTTTTTTTACCCCCGCTACGTTTAAGGAACCACTGTTAATATTGACTACCTGTTCCAAAAAACCAATGGCCTCCGCATTATTAGCTTCAATACTTTTAATAAATTTTTTTTCGATCCTCGATAGGTTTTGTGCAGATAATGATACTACAAACAACATGCCCGAACATACTAAAGCTATTCCTGATTTCAACATAGGATATATTTTTTCTGTTAATTTTACTAGTTACTCTAAGAACCCCTGCTCACGCATCCACTCATCGTTAAACATCTTTCCAACATACCTACTACCGTGGTCATGGAACAAAACCACTACTACATCGTCTTTCGTAAAATGTTCTTTTAATTGTAACAAACCTTTTATAGCAGCACCAGCAGAATTACCTAAAAACATAGCTTCTTCCTTTGCTAAACGTTGAGTGTATACCGCAGCATCTTTGTCCGTTACCTTAGTAAAACCATCAATGACGCCAAAATTTACATTTAAGGGTAAAATATCCTCCCCTATTCCTTCTGTTATATAGGGATAAATTTCCTTTTCGTCAAAAATCCCCGTTTCATGGTATTTTTTAAAGACCGAACCATAGGTATCCACACCCCAAATCTTAACATTGGGATTCTTCATTTTTAAATATGAACCTACTCCAGATATGGTTCCACCAGTTCCAACACCAACGACAAAGTGCGTTACCTTCCCATCCGTTTGTTTCCATATCTCTGGTCCGGTGCTCAAAAAATGGGCCTTGCAATTAGAAGGGTTATCATATTGATTTACGTACCAAGAATTAGGTATTTCGGTGGCTAGTCTTTTAGCCGTGCTGTAGTAGCTTCTAGGGTCTTCAGGAGCAACATCTGTTGGGCAAACATGCACTTCGCTTCCAACCGCCCGAAGGATATCCATTTTTTCCTTCGATTGCTTATCGCTTATCACACATATCATTTTATAGCCTTTGATGGTCGCTGCTAAAGCCAATCCCATGCCAGTATTTCCAGAAGTACCTTCGATAATGGTGCCGCCCGGTTTTAAAACTCCGGCTTCTTCAGCATCATGAATCATTTGAAGCGCCATACGATCTTTGACCGAGTTTCCCGGATTGAAAGTCTCGTACTTTGCCAAAACCAAGCAAGGCAGTTCGGCCGTTAGTTTATTCATTTTTACCATGGGTGTATTCCCTATGGTTCCTAAAATATTTTCTACGTATTCCATGTTACTTTTACTTGTTACTAATTGAGGATTGACACTACATCAATCTAAAAAAACCATTTACACTCCAAGGTTCTACGTCAGGTTTCCTATTCTTTTGTACTCACATTAATTGCAAGTTATTACTCAAAACGGATGGCTTTGACCGGCGTAATTTTTGTGATGATATACGATGGTACGAGCAGCATTAAAAGACACAAGACCATAACGCCAACATTCAAGTAGACTACCGTAATTATATCCATATGTACTGGAATGTATTCTATATAATATTCCTTAGGATTGGGAAACTTAAAAGGTTTAAAAACCTCTTGGATATAAATAAACCCTAAACCAATCACATTACCCCAGAACAAACCAATCCCGATAAGATAGGCCGCATTATACAAAAAGACTTTTCGTATACTCCAATTATTGGTGCCCAATGCCTTTAGTATTCCAATCATGGGGGTGCGTTCCAAAATCAGGACTAACAAGGCTGTAATCATATTAAAACCGCATACCACAATCAAAATACCAATAATCAATATGATATTAAAATCGAATAGTCCTATCCATTCAAAAATATTTCGGTATTTATCCTTAAGTGTTTTAGTGTCCAAATCCGACAAGGTCTTTGCGTAAATCAGTTTGCTTTTTTCATCAATAGCATCAAAACTTTCCAAGAATATTTCAAAATTCCCTACCTCATCTTCGGCCCATTTATTCATTCGTTGAATGTGCCGTATGTCTATAAACAAAAAGAGTTCATCTATTTCTTCAAAACCACTATCGTAAATACCCTTAACGGTAAACTTTCGTTGATTGGGCAAGGCATTAGTGTCCTCCTTTTTTAGAAAAAAAGTAAAAAAGGAGTCGCCCACCTTCATGTTCAATCTATTAGCCATGAGTTTGGACATTAAGACATCTCCGTTTAATCCCGCATTATAACTCGGTAATTCACCCACTACCAGATACTCTTCCAGGGCTTCCCAATTATAATCGTCTCCTACACCCTTAGCAATAATACCCTCAAATGTTTCTGAAGTACGTATAATACCCGCTTTTGTTGCCACCGCCTGCACGTGCACAACACCATCAACACTGGTGAAATTGGGATAAAAATCTTGATTTTTGGATACTGGAACTACCGAAACCTCTGAGTTATTATTATCGTAATTATAGATTTGAACATGCCCGTTAAAAGCAGTAACCTTTTCCCGAATTTTGTATTTAAGACCTACTCCTGTGGCAATAGCAATCAACATCATAACCAATCCCAAAGCAATGGCTGCAATAGCGATTTTTATTATTGGTGCGGAAATGCTAATTTTATGCTCCTTACCCGTAATAAGCCGTTTGGCAATAAAATACTCTAGGTTCAAATGATGTTATTTATATACAGTTTCAAAAATACAGTTTTATTATCGTTTTTGATATGCGCTGGGTGTGGAAACCCGGCCAAATCCATGAAAGAAAAAACGACTAACAACAGCAAAATAGAAGCACCTATAAGTATTGAACCCATCATGGTAGCCGCAAACCGAACAGCAAAGTACGTACCGCTGCTGAAGAACAAAAAAATTGCAGTCGTGGCCAACCAAACCAGTGTTATCTTTAACAAAGAAATCAATACGCATTTGGTGGATTCATTATTGGCATTACAAATAGATATAAAAAAAGTATTTGCACCAGAACATGGGTTTAGAGGCCAAGCAGATGCCGGCGAAAAAGTAACCGACGGTACGGACCCTAAAACAGGACTTCCGCTAATCTCCCTATACGGTAAGAACAGAAAGCCCTCGCAAGCACAATTAGAAGACATAGATTTAGTTCTCTTTGACATTCAGGATGTCGGCGTACGGTTCTATACCTACATCGCTACCTTGCAACTGGTGATGGAGGCCTGTGCTGAAAAAGGTATTCCGGTCATTGTACTTGACAGACCCAATCCCAATGCGCACTATGTAGACGGACCTACCATGAAAGCAGAACATATCGGGTTTTTAGGAATGACAGAAATACCATTGGTATACGGGATGACCATAGGAGAATATGCCCAAATGATTAACCAAGAAGGATGGTTAGAAGGAAAAAGGAAAGCCGAACTGACTGTAATTCCATTAGAAAATTGGACGCGAGACATGGCATACCACCTGCCTATAAGACCTTCTCCAAACCTACCCAATGATACGTCCATAACCCTATACCCTAGTCTTGGGCTTTTCGAAGGCACCAATACCAATGCTGGCCGTGGTACGGAATTTCAGTTTCAACGCTACGGAGCTTCTTTTATGGATTCCACACAATATGATTTTAGTTATGTTCCAAAACCCAACTTTGGCTCCAAATATCCTAAGGAAGAAGGTAAAACCTGTTATGGAAAAGACTTGTCCAACACACCAAGAATGAACAAAATGTCTCTAAAATGGCTTATAGATGCCTACCAAAACACTACTGATAAGTCAAAATTTTTCCTTACTTCTGGTTTCACAAAGCACGCCGGAACGGAAAAACTTCAAAAACAGATAGAAGCAGGTAATTCTGAAGCTGTAATCAAGGCCACTTGGCAGGCTGATATTGAAAAATTCAACAAGATTAGGCTAAAGTATTTAAGGTACTAAAAACTTACTCTTTTGAAATATGAAAAATACCATCTCCTTGGTTTACAATTGGAGATTGGTTAACGCAAATAATATACCCTGAAAATTGTGATTTAATAGCACGTTCAAAAGAACCAAAAGGGTCGGAGATACTGCCTAAAACAGTCCCTTTTTCTACTTTTTCTCCTGGTGCTACGTAAGGGTGCATCATCCCAGAATAACCGGCGCGTATCCACGTGGAATTTTGTATTATGACAGGGCTGGATTCTACTGCGTTGCCTTCAGCAAGTTCATTTTCAAAATTACGCATTCCCAAATGCTGCATGACGCGCAATGCACCATGCAAACCGGCTTTGGTTATTTCATCATCAATGTGAAGTGATTTACCCCCCTCGTACAGCAGCACTTTTTTATCTAGCTTATGCAGTGTTTCCCGAAAAGATTTCTCCCTCCGTGCAGATTTAATAATAAAGGAAGGACTAAAAACCTTTGCGAGCTCAAGACTAGCAATATCATGCTTACCAATACGAACTTGTGGTACGTTAAACCTACTATCCCCACCAGTATGATAGTCTATACAGTAGTCTACCAATGGAGCTATCTCCTTTATGATATGGTACGCAAATCTACTTGCCAAAGAACCCCGTGGACTACCGGGAAACACACGATTTAAGTCTCTCCCATCAGGAAATTGTCTCGCCTGATTCAAAAAACCAAATACATTTACCACTGGAATACATATAAGCATTCCAAACTCTGGCTTATTGTATTTTTTAGAAATGAGTTGTCTTACAATCTCAATACCATTAATTTCATTACCATGAATTCCGCCAGTTACAAGCAATGTAGGCCCTTCTTTCTTTCCCCGCTCTACAATTATAGGTACTTGAATTTTTGTGCGCGTATGTAGCTTGGCAATATCTAAATTTAACTGAACTCCTTTTCCTTTGGCAATGATTTGCCCTAATACTTCGATTTCTCTATTCAACATTGTGCTCTATATACTGTATTATTTTACTTGCGATATCTTTTCCTGTTGCTAATTCTATTCCCTCGAGTCCTGGAGATGAATTTACCTCTAAAACTAAAGGTCCTCTTGCCGATTGCAAGATATCTACCCCGGCAACACCGAGTCCCAGGGTACCTTCCCGTAATTTTATAACCACAGGTGCACCATCAGCTTTGTATATAATTGCGCCTACATTTTTAGATTAGTTACTAAAAACTGTTTTTGGTAACCCCAAAACGGCCCTTGATAATACCTGAAGTCTTCTTAATTTGTCACATGACCTTACCAAGGCTTTAGATTCTGCTGCAGTAAATACTTTCATCATTTCAAATTGACGAATTACTGCCGTTCCATAAAAGGTAATAGATGCGCCTGTACGCGGGATAATCCCATCAACATCCTCAATTTCCTTTCCTTGACAAATGAGTCCTGGTTTTTCCTTTTCTATAATAAGGTCACATTTAGAATGGTCTATAATCTGCATCTCATGTCCTTTGGCAACCCCAGCTTCAATTCGGCGTTTAGTAGAATATAAATACGAATTTTGAGAGAGAATAACAATTTTTATGAATTATTTTAAATTGGGGTTAGTTCAAGGTTAAAGCCAAAGCTCGTTAATCTACCAGCTAGTAATAACAAGATAGTTTGATTAAATGATCTTTAAGCCTATTAAATTTATAAAATTTGGAAGGTGCCATTTGACCCGTTTTAAAATAAGAAATTAAGCAGTAAGACTAAAAACAATTTTATACTAGTATATATAACAAATTTCTTTACTAACTATACAGCAACATTCCCTTCTCTATTGTCAGTGGTTGAAGGTTTACGATACCCATGAAAAGGTTGTTTCAATAGTCCCTTAATACTCGAATTCTCTTTTTCGTCGGGGAAGGTATCTACGCCATAGGTGATTTTTTCACGATTAAGGGCCATATAGGTTCCGAACATGCGATCCCAAATGGAAAAAATATTTCCATAATTAGAATCTGTATAGGGTAATTTGTAATGGTGATGGACCTTATGCATATCAGGAGAAATAATCAACCAACTTATAGCGGTATCCAGTTTTGTGGGCAACTTAATATTTGCATGATTAAATTGGGAACCCACTACGGAAAGACTTTGATATAGCATGATAATTCCCACCGGAGCACCTACCACAAAAACCCCTAATAGCGTAAACATATAACGAATCAGACTTTCTAAAGGGTGGTGTCTATTGGCGGTCGTCGTATCCACATTATGGTCGGAATGATGCACCAAATGCACCATCCACAGGGGCTTTACCTTATGTTCTACCCAGTGTGCGGTGTAAGCACCTATCAAATCTAAAAGCATTACACCAAGAACTACATATAACCACAAGGGCATTTCTGGTAACCAGTTGATGATTCCGAAATTATTGGCAACCGTCCAATCCGATGTTTTTAACAATAAAAATGCCAAGGGGAAATTGATGATAATCGTCGTTACCGTAAAAAACAGGTTGGGCAATGCATGCTTCCATTTCTTATAGCTGACACTGAATAAAGGCACAATACCTTCTAAAATCCAGAAGAATGTGATGCCTCCCACCAAAATCAAGGTACGGTGCAAAGGAGGTATGGTTTCAAAATAAGTAATCAACTGTTCCATGCTCTAAATATACTGATTTTAGTTTACAGTAGTTGGGTCGTTAAATTCAAATAGAAATTCAGAGTTCAGAGCAATCTAGTTTGAATATACCCTATTCTTAATGCTACTATATCCCGCCAACTCTTTTCTTCATCTCCTCTACAATATTAAAGACAGCAGGACAAATAGACACATTTTTAAGGGTAAGGTTACTTATTTGTTGAAACTTTTTTCGGTCGGTACGCGGAAACTCCCGGCACGCTTTGGATCGCACATCATATATGGAACAGTAGTTATCCGTGCCTAAAAATATACAAGGAACCCCTTGGAGCACATAGTCGTTTTCCTCATCTAACTGTAAATAGTTGTCTATAAATTTTTGAGGTTTTAAACGAAAGGGGTTGGCGGTGCGCGCAATATCCGCATTGGTAAAAAGAGGTTCTGTAGTCTTACAGCAATTGGCACAGGTTAGACAATCGGTGCGGTGAAATTCTTCTTCGTGTAGTTCCTGCATCAGATAATCCAAATTTTTGGGCGGCTTCTTTTTTAGCTTGGCAAAAAATTTCTTGTTTTCAGGATGCTTTTCTTTAGCCTTTAAAGGTTATTCGGCAATTGTTTTCTCCATCACATAAAAGTTTCAGTTCAAAACTAGGGAAGTCGTTCTAAAAAAAGGGATTTTTGCGTTGCAAAACTATCAATTTGGAAAAAGATATACTAGGCAAAGCGCTAATGGATTTCCACAACGGGGACTATACAACAGATATCATCACATACTCATCACTGGAGGAAGAAGATGTATTACCAATCCCATACCTTTTTAGGGATTATGAGCAAATGCCGAGTCTTGAAAAAAAAGCTTTGGAACTTTGCAAGGGATCCGTATTGGATATAGGATGCGGAGCGGGAAACCACAGTTTATATTTACAAAAAAAAGGAATCATAGTATCTTGTATGGACCAATCTCAAGGTGCTATAACGGTCTGCAAATCTCGAGGCATAAAAAATGTTCGTCAAAGTACACTCCTTAATTTTGACCAGGGAAGGTTTGACACACTACTACTTCTAATGAACGGCATTGGAATTTCGGGTCGATTAAAGCATATTGACATGTTCTTGAACAAATTAAAATCGCTTTTGAACGAAGGAGGACAAATACTTTTGGACTCTAGCGATATCATTTATATGTTTGAGGGTGATGAAGATAATGGTTATTGGATTCCGGAAGACGTAGCTTATTATGGAGAAGTGAGTTTTACTATGAAATACAAGAACCAAGAAAGTGATGAATTCCCATGGCTATACTTGGATTTTAATACCTTAAAAAGAGCAGCAACGTGTAACGGGCTTACATGCGAATTGTTATTTGAAGGGGAACATTTCGATTATTTAGCTAGATTACGTTTAAAAACATAATTGTGGGCACGTTTTTTGCTTCCAAGATTATAAAAATTGAATATGAAGAATTTCCAAAGGTTATTGGTATTTATGTGTTGTGTGTTGCTTTTGATAGGTTCTCATAGTTGTTCCAAGGAGGAGCCTCTAGCAAAAGAAATAAACAAAGTACCAAACTTACAAACGACAGGAGATTCCGCAAACGATATTCTTTCAAATACCAATTTTGATAAAATACTAATCGAAATTGCCCATGTTTCCGGTTTTAGACCAAGAGAAGAGACCATTTCACAATTTACAGATTTCCTTAGACAGTATACGTTTAAACAGGATATAGAAGTACAGTACTTAGCATTGGAGTCCCCCGATGAGGAGGACTTGACCCTTGAAGAAATTGCAGAATTAGAAATAGAGAACAGAACTGCCTACAACGATGGAAAAACGTTGGCGATTTATATCTATTTCGCAGATGCTCCATCAGAAGGAGATGATATGTCCGAAGGCTTAGTGACCGTGGGAGCAGTCTATAGGAACACCTCTATGATTATCTATGAGAATACCATTAGAAGATTAGCCTCTCAAAATCCATCAATATCCGTTACAGATGTGGAATCTGCCACGTTAAACCATGAGTTTGGTCATTTATTTGGGTTGGTAAACCTTGGCTCAACACCAGTAAATGACCATGAAGACCTTGAGGCACCAAACCACTGCAATGTAATAGGCTGTTTAATGCGCGCAGAACTTCAACTTGGAGGAGGTGCCAGCAAAAGCAGTATAGATAAAAATGGTTTAAAATCAATCTGTAATCTGTCTGGAAATACGATGATGCGATTATTGCAATCTAAAACTAGTAAAAGCAACACGGTTGACTTAGATCCGGAATGTATGCTTGATCTTAAAGCAAATGGAGGTAGGTAAAAAGCAGCACCTACACTGAGGTCTCATAATGCTTAATATGCCTCTTTTTTTACTCACTTTCTTAAAAAGACCAAAAACCGTTCGGAGTAACCGGGACATTAAACCGTATTAAATCTTAGATTTACAAAAAACTCTATGATTCTATATCCGGCATACGCGTGAGTCAGTTTGGTTTATAAAGAAAGTGCCCTGCAATACAATGAACAGTGCACATAGGAAACCTAGGTTTTTCCTTAGGGAATATTCAAATATTTATGGGTTTGTAAGGACACCTTCCACCTTGGGTTTTTCATTACATAATCCACAATCAGCGGCGTTACTTTATCACGCACGCTCCATTCTGGCTGCAGGTATAAAATACAGTCTTTGTTGGTTTTTTTAGCCTGTTCTTCTGCAAAATCAAAATCGTGCTTATTATACACAATTACCTTAAGCTCATGCGCCTCGTCATAAATGCGCCCTTCAGGCAATTTATTCTTTTTAGGAGACAGACAAATCCAATCCCAATCACCGCTTAGCGGATAGGCTCCTGAGGTCTCAATGTGTGTTTTGAGTTGTTTCGCTTTTAAGGCAGATGTTAGTGGACCCATATCCCAGGTTAACGGCTCTCCTCCGGTAACTACTATCGTATCTGAATATTTAGCGGCATTCTCTACTATAATTTCGATATTGGTAGGCGGATGCGTATCCGCATTCCAACTCTCTTTAACATCGCACCAATGACAACCCACATCACAGCCGCCAACACGTATAAAATAAGCCGCGGTTCCTTTGTGAAAACCTTCGCCCTGTATGGTATAAAACTCCTCCATTAAGGGAAGCATAACTCCCTTATCTACCAAAGCAAGTACCTCTTGTTTTTCCATCATGCAAAGATACGGATTACAAGTGCTAAAATTTAGGAACCGAAGCATGCTATTTTCTACTTAACTAGTGCTGAGAAACAATGACATAAACAAGGCTGTTAATTACATTTGATAACACCATAGGAAATGTGTCGCCCCATTCCTCAAAATCAGCTATTTTTATCAAAAATAAACGAAATGGGTTCCAAAGAGGATTTCTTTGCACATATTGAAGAAGGATACACTACCAAGGGCGATTTCATAACTATGGGAGCAGCCATGCTAGATGAGGAGGCCGTTACCAATGCCTTAGTAAAAATACCTTTAAAAACCCTTAACCGTCATGGACTCATTGCAGGGGCAACTGGTACAGGAAAAACAAAAACATTACAAGTTTTTGCAGAAAACCTGTCAGAAAAAGGTATTCCTGTTTTATTGATGGATTTAAAAGGGGATTTAAGTGGATTGGCACAAGCCAGCCCGGGACACTCAAAAATTGATGAACGCCATGCTAAAATTGGTCTGCCTTTTGAAGCGAAAAGCTTTCCAATCGAAATCTTATCGCTCTCCGAGCAAGACGGGGTTAAAATGAGGGCAACGGTTTCCGAGTTCGGACCCACCCTACTCTCCCGTATTTTAGACCTTAGCGAAACACAGCAAGGAATTGTTGCCGTAGTCTTCAAATACTGTGATGACAATAAGTTGCCTTTGTTAGATCTTAAGGACTTTAAAAAAGTGCTCCAATATGCTACTGGCACCGGAAAAGCTGAATTTGCAAAGGAATATGGCCGTATCTCAACCAGTTCTACCGGTACCATTTTAAGAAAAATAATTGAACTAGAGCAACAAGGTGCAGATCTTTTTTTTGGAGAAAAATCATTTGACGTAGATGATTTGACAAGAATAGATGAAAACGGCAGGGGTTACATAAATATTCTTAGACTGACCGATATTCAAGATAGACCTAAACTATTTTCTACGTTTATGCTGAGTTTGTTAGCGGAGATTTATGATAGCTTTCCAGAGCAAGGTGACAGCGATAGGCCTGAACTTATTATTTTTATTGACGAGGCTCATCTGATATTCAAAGAAGCATCCAAAGCACTGCTAGACCAGATAGAAAGTATTGTAAAATTAATACGTTCCAAAGGTATTGGACTCTATTTTGTAACCCAAAACCCAACTGATGTTCCCAACGAAGTACTGTCGCAGCTTGGTCTTAAAGTACAGCATGCCTTACGTGCCTTTACTGCAAGAGACCGGAAAGCCATAAAACTTACGGCGGAAAATTATCCAATCTCGGAATTTTATAATACGAAAGAAGTACTAACCTCACTTGGCATTGGGGAAGCCCTAATTTCAGCTTTAGATGAAAAAGGAAGACCAACTCCACTTGCTGCGACCTTATTACGTGCACCCATGAGTCGCATGGACATCCTCACAGACAAGGAACTAAAAGCTGTTATTGACAAATCAGATCTTGTTAGGAAGTACGGGGAAATCATAGACCGCGAAAGTGCTTACGAAATATTGAATGAAAAAATTAAAAAGGCGGAAAAATTAGCCAAAACAGAAAAAGCCAAACCTACAAAAAGAACAAGTACTCGAACCAGTACAAGGCAAAACCCCATCATAAAAGTACTTACTAGCGCCACCTTTATAAGAGGCGTACTCGGAGTATTAAAAAAAGTAATGCGATAAACCATCAACCGAAGAAACAACGAATAACACTTAATGAAATCAATCAAAACGATCATAGTTATTTTTTCTTGCCTGCTTGCGACCCAATGCCAAAAAGAAAAAGATCCTAACTTTTTAATAGCATCTAACCACGTTGGAAAGCTCGATAAACAAAGTCTAGCAAGAGACCTTCAACTTATCTATGCCAACGATTCGCTAGTCATGGATACGGTAAAACTAAATTTTGGAAATGGAGCGAGCAAAATTAAAATTTTTGAAAAAGGCGGCGCGCTCTTGCTTACGCTGACCCCTAATTCTGACAGTATTCCTGCGGTACAGAACGTTCAGATAAAGGACCCGCGCTTTGCCACCTCCAATGGTGTCAGCATTAAAAGCACCTTCAAGGATATTAAGGAGAAATACAAAATAAAGAAAATCATTACCTCTCTAAACAACGTTGTCATTTTACTTAAAGAAAATGACCTTTATTTCACTATTGATAAAGCTGAGCTGCCTGCCAGCTTGCGTTATAATGCAAATGCCACTGTAGAGGAAGTGCAAATTCCAGACAACGCCAAGATAAAATATATGATGGTGGGTTGGGATTGATGTTAGACAATTCTATTCCTCGCGGAATTTGAAACGTTTTGGTTCAATTTCAATTCACAGACTTCACAAGCTTGGAGCATAATAGCGTGCAAATAGATTCATTAGTATGGGTAAAACTTACAGTCTTCAAAAATTTCCTTTTATTGTTCCTACTTCGGATGAAAAGTATATTGCAGAGCACTTTGGCAAGGCTACGGACGGGAACGACCAACTTAGCATTGCCCACATGATTGCTCCGCCTGGTTGGAGCGAACCTGCCCAAACTCCGGAATTTGATGAATACACCCTAGTTGTAAAAGGAAAAAAACAACTGATTGTAGACGACGAAACAGTGATTTTAAATGCTGGAGAATCCATTAAAGTAAATAAAAATAATAGCGTTCAATATTCCAATCCGTTTGAAGAACCTTGTGTCTACGTTTCGATATGTATGCCAGCGTTTAGTATGGATAAGGTTCACAGGGAAGAGTAGCCCATTCTAATTGGAATCTACTCCTATTAAATAATATCTTAAGATACTCCACCGTCTAATTTTCAGAATTTACCCAATATAGATAGATTACTGTTACCTATTCAAATAGCTAAAAAAGGCTCCCAATCGATCCCTTTTTTTTACCAAAAATCATATCGAACTCTTTCTATTGATAAGCAACATCTCAAAACCCAAGCTATCGGAATATAAAAACCATTATGTATTTTTGCGTTCTAAAACCTATGAAAAACATCCTCTCCAAACTTGTCCCCAAAGCATACGGTATCTTTTTAAATCTATATGCCCTAATAAATCCTGAAAAAGCAGCAGAAAAAGCATTTTCCATCTTTTCTAAAGTTAGA
>JBLHNI010000059.1:0-12885 GCA_047650615.1 Maribacter sp. | reverse complement strand
AAATAACCAGGGACGTTTTGTTTTAACTGGCTCCAAGACCCCACAAAAGATATCGCCCTAAGATCTGAAAGTTCCAACTTGGCTTTGTTCCCTCGTTTTCCAGGTCTACTTCCAATATTCGCTTTGGTATAGTATTTTAAAGTACTCATGTTCTCCAAATACGGCATAAACTTATCATGATGCTTTAACGCATCGTATTTGGCGAAACTGAGTTCGGAGAGTTCTTCTATTAATGTTCTGGCCTCTGCAGAAATCGTAATCTCTTTTCCCAATATTGTATTTGATAGTCCCGCAGTTAAAAGTTGTTCACTATTGTACATAAACTGCTCCTTAGTACCATAAGTACTGGTAATCGTCTGACCTTGTATGGTCAGTTGGATTTCGTTATTGGCTACCTTATTTGTTTGGGCGGCATAAAAGCGGTGTGTTTTTCCGCCACCTCTTGCTGGGGGTCCTCCCCTACCATCAAAGAAAATTGCGGCAATGTCATTCTTAGCACAAACTTCGGAGAGTTCTTCCTTAGTCTTTAAGATAGACCAGTTCGCTTTTAGATAACCACCGTCCTTGGTACCATCGGAAAATCCGAGCATTATCGTCTGCCTGTTTGTCCTTTGTTCTAAATGTTTTCTGTACTCCTTTAAACTGAACAGCTGTTGCATGGTCGCCTCCGCATTGTCCATTCCCTTCATCGTTTCAAAAAGCGGTACGATATCAAAGGTGATTTCCTTGTCTGCCCATCCACACCATCTAAAAATCGCATAAACGTAAAGAATACTAAACACATCTTCTGAGTTGCTGATAATGTATCTATTACACCCTTGCTCGCCGTTCTTTGCCTGAATAGAGGCTAATTGTGAAACGTTCTTAATAGTATCTTTTACGAGTTCCTCGTCATAATCATTGACATTAAGAACCATATTTTTATGCACTAGGATATCAATTAATTCGGCCTCGGACAACTCGTTCACATCTTCCTTGATAAAACCGTTCTTAAGCAACACGGCGTTCATTACCTTGGTATGCATGCTATGGTCCTGACGGATATCAATGGTAGCAAAATGCGTTTTAAAGATTTTTACTTTATCGATAAACAAATCTAGCTCCTTTATATACAGGTTATGGTACTTATGAACCAAGGCCTCGCGTATTTGGTTTAAGGGGCCAATAATATCTTCGTAACCAACGTCTTTACTAGGGTCGAACATGGCCCTATAGAGGTTGCTACGTAATTTATTAATGGGTTCTTGGACCTCTCTAAACGTCAGTTTGTTCTGAAGCCCTTTTAAATCGTTATAGTAGCACTTCATAAGCGTAACACGTAGCTCGTTCATCACATCTTTAGTAATGTCTGCGGTTACGAACGGATTGCCATCCCTATCGCCTCCTGGCCAAAAACCAAGTTTAACGATATCGTGATTTTCAAATTTCTGGTTGCCAGCACTCCCTTTAATGTAGGCGTACATATCTCCAATAGCATCATAATACACATGCCTTAAGGTGTAGATAATATTTTTAGCTTCGTCCAACGGAGTAGGCTTTTTTGCATTGACCAAAGAAGTAAGTCCTAATTGCTGCAGAACCACATCTATTTCGTCTATTCTGTCCTCCAGAATCAATGTTCTTAAATTCGTAATGATATCCAATACGGCTGGGGTATAGAATTGTGTTGGGTGTGCGGTTAGTACAATACGGGCACTAAAACTATTGAGCTTGTCCAAAATAGAATCCCAATCATTGTTGTTATCTATCAACTGAAAATAGTCCTTTAAGGATAATGAACTACTGTGCTTATGTAATTTAGGGAAAGCCGCATCTTCTACACTATCATATAAAACCACTTGGCGCTCAACATACTGTATAATGCGAAACATAAAATCTATACGCTCTTTCTCAGTTTCTATCTCCGCAAAATTCTCAAAAAAGGTTTCTAAGATTTCTTTCGGATTTAGGCCCGCCTTTAATCCTTTTTGCGACTGATTCATAAGTAGGGGAATAAGCATCCCTACATTATCTATATTCCTATAGGGTAAATTTAGAAACAAGCTATTATAAACATTGAATTTATTGTTTACTGATTTCTTAAATTCCGCTAATCTTTCTAACTGCTGCATAGGGTACTATTGTTTACAATCTTAATTATATAATACTATTTTGATATAGTATATTTCTCTTATAAATATCGCTATTCTATAAGAATCTCGGGGTTAATTTAAAGGTAAATAACAAAAATGAAGTAGTTCACCACAAAAACAACAGCATTGACAACAATAACTATACAGGACCCAAAAGGGGTCATATATTTACAGTGTAATTAGCTACATAATTTTTTTCATTTTCATATAGTGTTCTCGTAAAAGAGTCCAGTCCAAAAGACTGGACTCTTTTTGGTTTTAGTAGTATTTCTGATGAACTTTAAAAGCAAAAGTCTTTCCCTTAGTAGCTTGTATACCTTTTGTACGGTTTTGCCATCTTGATAGACCAAAATAAAAATAAACGTACCAGTAAATATATTCCTCTTATTTGGCGGATATAAGTAATAGGGTATATTTATGAAGTCGTTAGCTACAATTGAACTGAAAACAAAAACCAATCTTTAAAATTATAGCTTCAGCTCTTTTACGTATCCTAGGCTTCATAAGCGGTACTTTTTACAACTAATCTACTGATAACCCGAAAAATGAAATAGTCCGTGATGGTTCCGATTTTGAAATGATTCAAGAAATGATTCAAGAAATAACGAACGAATTCCTAATTGCTTGGATAAACAGAGACGCTGAAGAATGTGCCAACACTTACTCAGAAAATGCTGTATTTATGAATCCAAATCAACCATCATATCACGGAAGAGTAGCGATTAAAGACTGTTACGAAAAACTGTTTAATCCGCGGAATGATTCGACTCGAATAGAAATGACGGAAACTGTAAAGGAGATAATTGTTTTTGATGATTGGGCTGTAATTAGTGGTTCTGGTTTTGAAACAAGAGATGCAGAAGGAGCAAGCGGAACCTACAAATAGATTATGTTGAGTAAAAAACAACCAAATGGCAAATAGGAATCTGTATGGCCTATTTTTAACGATGTTGAAGACGTAAAATAACAGTTGCACAAGCTCCTAATCGGGTCACTACCGAACGCATATAGGCCCCTTTACGGGGCTTTTTTTATGCTATCAGAATAGAAAACTAATTTTAAGGCTTAGCATCTCTCGTAACTAAAGCCTTAAAGTACATTTTTGAACAATGTTGCCAAAACAAGTGTAATTTTTATTCGTTTTATCCGTTTTCGGATGAATTGCTAGTGTTTCTTCAAATTATTAATGATTTTCGAGAGGTACATTCTTGTGGTCGTCTGTTCAAATACAAGTATTTTGATTTTGCCAAGTACTATGAACTGGGTCAGATTTACGATGCTAGTTGTAAACTAGTGCTAATGACACTATTTTTAAAAGCCACGGTTAAAAAACAGTACCCAGCCTAAACCCATTAAAAAAATTCCCGATACTGCATTAGCCTAAAATCCAAGGTGCTAAACTCAGGATTCTTGGCTTTCATTTGCTTATAGGAATCAAGACTACCAACAGCCCTATTTGCTGCTCCTGAAGGAGCTGTTAAGGAAACTGTTTGTAGGTTAACGCCGGTCTTTGGATGTACAAAGGCATGGATACGGGGAACTACATTGGAGACCACATCAAAAGCTACCTTATTTTCCTTTAAATGTTTTCTAAAGAAATATTCAGGTCCGTTTTTACTATTACCACCCGTAAATAATAGGGTATTTACATTCATATACCGTTCTAGATATCCCAGTACATTTCGCAATTGTATGTTCTGCATTCCCAAATCCGAAGCGTCTATTTTTTCTCGCTCCGCAGATGCAACAATATCACAAATACCAATATTTCTACTTTTTAAGAATACCTTACGTTCTAAGATAGCTTCTTCCGTGGTCTCGAACCTCAGGTTTAAATCAAAAATTCGGTCTAAAATAGGCCAAAGCTGTCCGTCTCTACTTCCATAACTAAAGTGAACATCGCCCTCTTTTAAATCGCCTTGCGTAAATCTAGGCGGTGGTAACGTACCTACGATAAGTTTTGTAGCTTCTTCAAATAAAAAAGGTGCGTACGGATGGCTGTGTGAAAACAAACAATTAGGATATTGGCAAGTACGATTAAAAAGCGATGGTACTTAATTTAAAATCTAATTTACTAACTTTAAAATGAAACGTTGAGAAATGCAGTGTTACTTCTAAATTATAAGTACTTATTGGTAAGGGAGATAAAAAATCAAAAAAAGGAAAAATATCTAATAACAGCTACGGAGCCAGAAGACCAAGGAAGATTAAAAAACGTCCAACAGTAGAGGAAAAGATAAAGGTGGGTAAAAAGAAGTAAGGCTTAGTCTATTTTAAAATTCAAATCGAGCTCATTGGCTTCGTCTAGTGTCAATTCATAGGTGTAAAACCCTATTGGTAAAGAATCTGTAAAAACCGATTCAGGACTGTAGTTCAAGGTAGTAGAATCGGCTACTACTGTCAGGGCCATTTCTTGAAATGCTGCTGCATACTCCAAATATTTGGAATATTCCCCTGCTGCAATAGTCCTATAAACAGTATCCTTGCCTACAACACGAACTTCGGAAAAAAAAGTCTCGGTGCTATTTTGGATTCGTATGTTTACCATAGTCACGCCATCGTCCCTATCGGTACAAGCTACTAAAACACCTACTGCCAAACATATTAGAAAAAAATACCTTTTCATACCTATTGTTTATTACCGTTCTTACTACCTATACAACGGTAATCCCAAAAGAATATTTTACCGAATAAAGACCGGTTCGTTATCTTTCAAGGTATGTTCTTTGCTGAACTGGTAGTCATCCAAATTAAAACCTCTGATATCATCCAAGGTCTGTGCATCTGAATCTATAATGTAGCGCACCATGGAACCTCTTGCCTTTTTTGCGTAAAAGCTAATTATCTTTAGTTTGTCGTTTTTCCAATCCTTAAAAATCGGAGATATTACCGGTACTTTTAAGGCTTTTTTATCTACCGCGCTAAAATATTCGTTACTGGCCAGGTTAACGAACAACTCGTTTTCCTCTAGTTCAGAATTTAGATGCTCTGTGATACTTTTTTTCCAAAACTCATACAAGTTTTTAGTTTTACCAACAGCTAATGAAGTTCCCATTTCTAGTCGGTAAGGCTGCATAAGATCCAAAGGCCTAAGCACGCCATAAAGACCGGAAAGAATTCGTAAGGTATGTTGAAGGGTATTGAGCTTATCACCCCCTATCGTGTAGGCGTCCAATCCCTGGTATACATCTCCGTTAAATGCATAGACTGCAGGCCTAGCATTCTCCTTGGTAAACGGTACGCTAAAATTTTGGTTACGCTCCCAGTTTAACTGTGCCAGATTATCGGAGATAGACATAAGGTTGGATAAATCCTTTGGTTTTTTCTTTACAAGTACCATATTCAATTTCTTTACAGACTCTACAAATAATGGCTCTGTGTATTTTGTAGTAGGCAAAGTTGTTTCATAATCCAATGACTTCGCAGGGGATATTACAATCTTCATAGCATTGTTTTTTAATCGGAGTATAAAAATAAAAAGGAATGAAGACATTACCTACATCTGTAGGAAAAGAGTTTTGATACTACTATTGTCCTAACCTATGCTTGGGTACTGCTGTGGCTGTAGCTACGCCATTTTTCGATACATTGTTGCATATCCTCAGGAATTTCTGAATCAAAGCGCATTGCTTTTCCCGTTACCGGATGCACAAATCCCAAAGTTTTGGCATGTAAGGCCTGTCTTGGTAGGACCTTAAACGCATTGTCTACAAACTGTTTGTATTTGGTAAACGTAGTTCCTTTGAGGATGCGCTCACCACCATAACGTTCATCATTGAACAACGTATGCCCAATGTATTTCATATGTACCCGTATTTGATGCGTTCTCCCTGTTTCCAATTGGCAGGAAATTAAGGTAACATACCCTAACCGCTCCAACACTTTATAATGAGTAACCGCTTCTTTCCCGTCTTCCCCTTCAGGGAAAACAGTCATTTGAAGTCTATTTTTTGGATGTCTGCCTACATTACCTGTTACGGTACCGGCATCATCTTCCATATTCCCCCACGCCAAAGCAACATACTCGCGCTCCGATGTTTTATCAAAAAACTGTTTAGACAAATGGGTCATGGCCGCTTCGGTCTTTGCAACGACCAAGAGTCCGGACGTATCTTTATCTATTCTATGCACCAAACCTGGGCGTTCATTGCTGTTAGCCGGCAGATTATCCGTGTGATGTATAAGTGCATTTATTAGCGTCCCTGAGTAATTCCCATGACCTGGGTGTACTACCATTCCGGCGGGTTTGTTGACTACAAGGAGTACATCGTCTTCATAGACAATATCTAATGGTATATCTTCCGCAACCAATAAAAATTCGTGTGGCGGATGTTCAAACATAACGCGTATCTCATCGTCTGCCTTAACCTTGTAGTTCGATTTTACGATGTCGCCATTCACCCAAACATGGCCATCTTTAGCCGCTTGCTGTATTTTATTGCGTGTTGCATTTTCGATAAAATTCATAAGAAATTTATCTACCCGCAATGGTTCTTGACCCCTTGAGGCTGTTACCCGGTGATGTTCAAAAAGTTCATTGTCTTCTGGTTCCTGATCTGTATTAACTTGCATATTTATTCCGAATCTGCCTTAATTATTGCTCTACTGGTAATGGAACCGTTCCCGCAGATGAGCTCTACTTTTGAAGTCTTAGGCAGCTTATCGCCTGGTTTCACATATTTTCCCTTATACTTAATTTCGTACACCATGTCCTTACCTAACTCATCTATATAGGTTACACGCTGCACATCTAAACCGACAGCTTTTAGCATCGAGGTAGCATTTCGTTTGGTTACCTGCTTAATATTGGGCACAGTCACCTTTTTATAACCAGAAGGATTTACCGTGATGTAAATTTTTCGATTCGTCTTGACTTTAGTCCCAGCAGCCGGATTTTGATCGATTATTGAGAATCTAGGATAATCTGGGTTGTAATTAGCAGAATCCATCACCTCGTATCTAAGACCAGAGTCCTCTACCGATTTGCGCATATCCATCACCGATTGCTTTGAAAAATCAGGAACTTCAACAAACTCACCATGATTGGTTGAACCCTTTAACCAAGACAGGGTAACAAAAACCAAAACAAGGATTAAAACGATGGCCAATCCCAACTGAATCAAAAATGATTTACTTTTTAAAAAATTGAAAAAATTTCTCATGAGGTTTAATAATGGGTCAAAGATAATAAATGCGTGTGTACTAAAATGATTCCATTTTATTTCTTCTTAGCAGTCCACAAAAACACAATTACACATTTTTGACCATCATAGCCCTTTTTTCTTTCTTCGGAATAGTACATCTTTGTACATGTATTAATCCCTTTAGTTTTTAAAATGAAAAAAAAGATAGCTATTATCATGGGAGGCTATTCCAGTGAATACAAAATTTCTTTAAAGAGCGGGAACGTAGTTTATTCGTATTTGAATAAAGTGAAGTTTGATTTGTTTCGTATTCATATTTTTAAAGATAAATGGGTTTATGTAGACGATAATACTAGTGAATTTCCAGTAAATCGAGGTGACTTTTCAATACTTATAGAAGGGGAAAAAATTCATTTTGATTGCGTGTTTAACGCCATTCATGGCACACCAGGAGAAGACGGATTACTGCAAGCGTATTTTGAACTTTTGAACATTCCACAAACATCCTGTGGCTTTTACCAAGCCGCACTTACCTTTAATAAAAGAGATTTATTAAGTGTTCTAAAACCGTATGGAATAAAATCCGCAGCGTCATTTTACTTGAATAAAGGAGATGCTATTAATGAGGATACCATTATAAAAAAAGTAAAACTACCCTGTTTTGTAAAGGCTAATAAGTCTGGTAGCAGCTATGGCATAACCAAAGTCCATAAGAAAGAAGACTTACAACATGCCATTGAAGTAGCCTATAAAGAGGATGATGAAATTATTATAGAAGAATTCTTAGAAGGCACCGAAGTATCTGTAAGTGTGCTGAAATATAAAGGCGAAACAACCGTATTACCAATTACAGAAATCGTAACCGAAAACGACTTTTTTGATTACGAGGCCAAATACGAAGGAAAATCTCAGGAAATTACACCAGCCCGAATATCAAAAATACAGAAAGAAAAAGTGGCCTATTGGGCAAAAACCATCTACGATGTGTTAAAAATGACAGGGTTTTCTAGAAGTGAGTTCATTTTTATTGGTGAAGAACCATTTTTATTGGAATTGAACACCACACCCGGCCTAACAACAGAAAGCATTTTACCGCAACAAGCTCATGCGGCCGGTATTGATTTATCCATGCTTTTTGAAAACGCTATTAACGAGGCATTGCCCTAAAATTACGTACCTTTAATCTTATTACAGTCGCTTATGAAACGTGCTATTTTTCCAGGATCCTTTGACCCACTAACCTTAGGCCACTATGATATTATAATGCGGGGAATTACGGTGTTCGATGAGCTCATTATCGCCATTGGTAAAAATGCAGATAAAAAGTATATGTTTTCTCTGGAAGAACGAATACAGTTCATTAGGGAAGCATTCAAAGACCAAAAACAGATAAAGGTGCTCACCTATGAAGGTCTTACCGTTG
Source organism: Maribacter sp. (assembly GCA_047650615.1). Lineage (GTDB taxonomy): Bacteria > Bacteroidota > Bacteroidia > Flavobacteriales > Flavobacteriaceae > Maribacter. The sequence continues at coordinate 4,186 of JBLHNI010000059.1, read as the reverse complement.
ATTTTTGCAAGAAAGTGGACGCCGCTTACATCTTAAGAGGACTGCGGAATCCTGGAGATTTTGAATTTGAAAAAGCCATAGCCCATACCAATCGTAAGTTGTCGGAAATAGAGACTGTTTTTTTATTGACTTCATCAGGAAAATCCTACATTAGTTCTTCTATTGTCAGAGATGTGATACGAAACGGTGGCGATTACACCGGTTTAGTACCAGATTCGGTAAGGGTATCAAAATAATTCAATTCCACTACTTCTATTTTATCCAGCAGTACATATTAAAACTAATTTTAATTCTTACATTTTATTATTTTTATCTGTATTTTACGGTAAGAAAACATCCATATTTACTTTTTAACGAGGCGATATTTTCAGTTACGTATAAACCGAATAGTAGTTAAAAACCTTAAAAAAAACAGCTAAAAATATCGATTTCATTAGTATTAGCTTCGTTTAACAAAAATTTGGTTGTTCAACTATAACCTTATAGAATCTCAAAACCACTTACAGAAAATAGAATAAGATGTAATCAAAGAGAAAATTAGCCTGATTTACAAAACACTAAGACAATCGAAAACAAATTTTTAACGAAGTATCTAACAAAAAAGAAGGTAATTCGCATAGTTACCACAACTATTAGATAGTACACAACAAAAATTTACAATATTAACAAATCCAAACAATCTTGTAGGAAAATACAACTAAATGCTGAAGAGCAACGAAACCATATCGACTTCTTTTTTGGTAAAACAATTACCAACAGCCACACTATTTGTAGATATGAAGCTTACTATAATTTATGCATCTGATAAGTTAACATCTTTATTCTGCGACGACAGAATAAATATATCTGGGCAATCCCTGTTCACCATTTTCCCAGAACTAGATGCAAAATGGAAAGACGTTTTAACAGAATGTTTAAAAGGAACATCGAATTCCATGGGCATTCAAAGTTCTATAGACCTCTCAGGCAATGAGAAGTTTTATGAGTGGTCCAATGCCACTTGGTACGATTCTGATGAAAACATCATTGGTGCAATTATTCAAATAAATAATGTCAACTCTGCCATAGAAAGCGATATTGAGCTAGAAAAAGCGAAAATTCAATTAAAGCAGCAATCCGAACTTTCTAAAATAGGTATTTGGGAATATGACCTGCAGAAGAATACTGTTCATTGGTGTCCTATGACCAAAAAAATACACGAAGTACCTTTAGATTACGAGCCAAATATAGATACTGCACTTGACTATTATAAGAAAGGGCATAGCAGAAATGCTATCTCCATGTCTATTTTTGAAGCTACCATCAAAGGTAAACCGTGGAGTCTAAAACTAAAAATAATCACAGCCAAAGGAAACGAAAAATGGATAATGGCAGCTGGGAAACCCATATTTGAAAAAGGAAAAATTGCAAGGTTAATGGGGACCTTTCAAGACATAAATGAGCAGGTTATTTCTGAAACTAAAACAAAGGGAGACGCCAAACTCCTTAAAACCTTAATTGATAATTTACCTTTAAATGTTTTCATAAAGGATAGGGATTCTAAGAAAATACTGGTAAATAAATCAGAACGCGAGTATTTAGGAGTAACAGATGCTGATGAACTACTAGGCAAAACAGATTTTGACCTGTATCCTTTTGAAACGGCAAAACTATCAAGAGACGAAGATTTAAAGGTGATGGAAACCTTAAAACCAGTCCTGAGTCAGGAAAGCATCAGTATTAAAAACGATGGTACGGAAACCTCTTTTTTAAGCTCAAAAATTCCACTACTTGATGAAAAAGGTCATGCTATAGGTCTTGTGGGTTTTAGCTTGGATATTACCAATTTAAAACAAAAAGAGCAAGAACTAAGAAACCTAATCAACGTAACTTCCTTACAGAACAAAAAGCTCATACATTTTGCACATATTGTTTCTCACAACCTCAGATCCCATAGCGCCAACTTTTCTATGCTTCTGGACTTTTTGGTTAACGAAATAAATGAGGAAGAAAAAGATAAAATCTTAGATATGCTCACCCAAGCATCAGATAATTTATTGGAAACCTTGGAAAATCTTAACGAAGTCGTAACCCTTAACACCAATACTCAGGCTAAAAAAGAGAGTGTAAACCTCAGAAGTAAAATAGCTAATATTCAAGAAGACTTATCCAATCTAACCGATACTAATAAATTGAATATCATCAACGATGTTTCTAAAGACATAAACATTCAAATAGTACCGGCCTACTTGGATAGTATCCTAATGAACTTTGTAACTAATGGGGTAAAGTACAAACACCCGGATAGGGAACCGATACTTAAATTCAGTACAGAAAAAAAAGGAGAGTATACCCTTTTAAACATAGAGGATAATGGATTAGGCATAGATTTGGAAAAATATGGCAGCAAGCTATTTGGCATGTATAAGACCTTTCATACCAACAAAGATTCCAAAGGTATAGGTTTGTACATTACCAAAAACCAAGTAGAAGCTATGGGTGGAAAGATTGAAGTAGAAAGTAAGCTTGGCAAAGGAACAAAGTTTAAAGTATTCTTTAAATGAGAAAAATAAATTTCATCAGCATAGTAGATGATGACCCTATTACAGTATTCGGCATTAAGAAAATGCTGAATTCTACGGTGGAATGTAAAGTGGTAGAGTCTTACAAAAACGGAAAGCTAGCTTTGGAAAATATCAAGCAAAGCATCACTAAAAACAAGCCTCTCCCGGAAATTATTTTCCTAGATATAAATATGCCTATTATGGACGGTTGGCAATTCTTAACTGAATTCATCACCTTACCTATAAAAACAAAAGTGAAGGTAAATATAGTGACGTCTTCTATAGACCCGTATGACTTGGTGCAGTGGAAGTTTTTTAAGAATAAAACCCATCACATCATCACCTTTAACAATAAACCTATAAAAAAACAGGAGATGGCTGAGATTACGAAAGTAGCATAGCAAACTATCGGTATTCAGGTTTTTAAGTACTTTTACGCTTGACATATATTGAATAAGCGAACATAAAAATCTTAGCCTTTCGACTACTTATACCACTGCTTACCGCCTGTTTTCTCTCTTGTGAAACAGAAACTGAAAATAGTACCATAAAATCACCAACACCTTTTGAAACCTCCAAGAGTATGGAAACAGCTACGTATGAACAAGTAATAGCCTTCTACATAAAACTGGCAAAAGAGTTTCCTGAGATTAATATACAAACCATAGGAAGCACAGATAGTAATAAACCATTGCACATGGTAACCTATAACACGGATAGTGATTTCAATTTTAATAATATTAAAAAAGACAATACTGTAATTCTAATAAATAATGGTATTCACCCCGGGGAAAGCGATGGTATTGATGCTACTTTATAGAGACTTAGCAAGTGAGAAAATAAATCCACCGAAAAACACCGTTCTAGTGACCATACCTATATACAATATAGGTGGCTCCCTGAATAGAAATAAAGCCACAAGGGCAAATCAAAATGGTCCAGAATCTTATGGTTTTAGAGGAAATGCACGAAATTATGACTTGAATAGGAATTTTATAAAGAGTGATACTAAGAATGCAATAACCTTTGCAGAAATCTACCATTTAGTACAACCAGATCTGTTTATAGACAACCATGTAAGCAACGGAGCAGATTATCAATATACGCTTACACATTTATTTACTCAGCACAATAAATTGAGAGGCGAACTAGGTAACTACGTTCATAACGTTCTTATGCCAGCGTTACAAGATTCCCTTGAGACTGCCGATTGGGATATAACGCCCTATTTAAATGTATTTAATCGTACACCGGAAAGCGGTTTTGAGCAATTCATGGATCATCCAAGATACTCCACCGGATATACCGCCCTTTGGAATACCCTTGGCATGATGGTAGAAACACACATGCTAAAACCATATAAAGATCGCGTAGAAGGGACTTATATGTTGATAAAAAAAATGATAGAGATTTCAAAAAAAGACGGAGACCGTATTGCCGAAATCAGAAAAAATGCCCTAGAACGCCATTTGACTTGGGAGTATTATCCCATAGCTTGGAAAGTAGATACGACAAGAAGCTCTGAGCTTAATTTTAAAGGATATGTAGCAGACACCATTAAAAGCGAAACAACCGGTTTTAAAAGGCTTAAATATAATCGCAATATGCCTTTTACCAAGAAGGTAGATTATCAAGATTATTTT
>JBLHNI010000058.1:0-12936 GCA_047650615.1 Maribacter sp. | reverse complement strand
GCTCGGCTAGTTTTTCGTCCTTTTTATTTTTTTCTTTTGAGTTTAACGCATGATAGGTAACATGTATAGCTAAATATTCTAAGTTGTAGGCATAGGTTTTTATCCCAACGGAATCGCTCAAATACCGTTTAAAAAGTAAAACATCAATAAATAAAAGTGAATTGGTAATAATGCTATTAAAGGTTTTGCTAATTACATTATCCTCCAAGTATACACGAGAATCAATAAGCTTTTCCAATTTTGATGAGGTTGTTTTTCCGCTCAGGAGTTTCCCTAGAAATGAAAGTTGGGCTACCCTTAAATTATCGTAGAAGGTAAAAAGGTCTTCTAGAAAAGTTTCAAAATTACTATTTCGTTCTAATCGGTAGGTGTAATAAAGTGCTGTGAACAGATTGATTTTGGCTTTCTCGTCTTCTGATAAAGCATGTTCCGAAACGATAAATGGCAGTACTTCTGTGTTTATACCATATACAAAACCGGTTCGTTTCAAATCAAAATACAGCAAGGGAAAGTCGGTATAGCTATCCTGATGTTTTTCAATAACCGATTCAAATTTTGGTATCCAACCGCCAGATGATGGATTCATGCTACCTGTTCTTTTTAATCACGAGGCGAAATTAATCTAAAATCAGCATATACCATAGTTTGGTCAGTAAAGGTTTAAGATTGAGCCTATAGCGCGTAGAGGTATTGTGAAATCGTGCAGTTCATCGAAAATTAAGCTTTTATTAAGACTTGTATAGATAAGAAGTATATATTTATCGATGAAATGTAATTGAAATCTATTTTATAAGCTTTTTAGAGTTTTTAAAGTAGTAAAGTGAACTTAACTGAAATTAAACTTTTAATCTACTGTTATGGAATATTTACTCTTCTCTGTTTGGGTTACAGCTATGGCTTTAATGATTGGTAAAAGTATTTTGGCATACCGCTCCTTACAGCGTACCATCAACGAAAAAAATGGAGTTTTTAAGTAAATTTCTGAAGTAATATCGGTAGGAACAGCAGGTCTAAAATAAGCGCTGCTACTAAGGTGCCACTTATTATTATCCCTATCGTTATACTGGGTTGATGTATGGAGAATAACATGACCATAAATCCAAAAAATAGACTAATCGTAGTAATAACCAAGACCTTGCTGGTTTGGGTAAATGTTTTTTCCAATGCTTCTTCTTTTGATAATCCTTGTGTGATACCCAGTTTATATTTTCCAAGAAAATGAATGGTGTCGTCCACGGAAATACCGAATACAATAGCAAAAACAACGGATAGTCCAGCTTCTAATGGTATTCCTAAAAAGCCAAGGATACTCCCAGCAAATAACATGGGTAGTAGATTTGGAACCAGGGAAATTAGAAACATCTTAAAGTCCTTGAAGACTAGGACCATGATGATACCTATAATAATAAGTCCGTATAGTAGCCCCTCTAGGAGGCTTTTACGTATGTATTCAGAATTTTTATCCAATAGCATACTTTTCCCGGTAACTTTTACGGTCATTTTGGTAGTGTCGGTTGCAGTGTTGGCAAAGGCTTTTATATGCGCATAGAGCTTCTTGAGACTATCCGTTCCTACATCTTGTAGCTTGGCATTTATCCTTGCCTTGTCTTTATTGGTGTTTACGAATTTTCTCAATTGTTTTCTGGCTAACTTATTTACATCTTTCTGGTACTTTATAAAGGTAGCTTCGTCATCTGGTAAGCGCAGGTAGTCCGACGTGTTTAAATTATTTGCTTTATGGATTATTTTGTAAGGCAAATTCGGCGATTGCAGGTTACCAATAGTTTTAATTTGACTTAAATGATGCGTTAATTTTTCAATTTCCAACGCCACGCTATAGTCGGTTACCTTGCAGCCATTCTTGGCTAAAATAGCTATTTCTAGCGGTCTAAATCCCACATAGTTTTCTTGAAAAAAATTAAAATCAGCCGCTATTTCACTTTGATTGGGCAGGGTTTGTTTAAACTCGTGGTTAGTAGTAATACGGCTTACCCCATAAATGCATAACAGTGTAAATATTACGGTACCCATGATGATGGTATTTGGATTATTTTTGGTGACCGTATTCATCCCTAATAAATAAGCGACCCATTTTTTAGAAACGCTTTTTTGTCCTAAGAGCTGTTTTTTGGGCATACTTATTAAGAGTGCACCTGTAACAGATAACCGTAATATAGGCGACCATAACACCCATTGCCGCATTGATTCCAAACTCTCGTATACTCACAAGTCTAGAGGATAAGAGTGTTACAAACCCTATCGACGTAGTTGTAGAGGTTAATAAGGTAGTAAGCCCTACTTCTTTAAGGGAAGATAGTAGTGCAGCATATTTGTCTTTTCCACCCTGTATTTTACGAATAAAGCTATCGGTGAGGTGAATTACATCGGAGGTGCCTACAATGAGCATTAGTACGGGATAAAATGCTGCCATAACGTTTAATTCCTTCCCAAGAACAGCTAATAAACCTAAGAAAAGAAGCAGGGAAAGCCCTATGGAGGTTATGGAAATAGGAACTACGGGAAGGCTTCTATAAACCAAGAACAGAATGATAAATACAAGAGTCGATGTAATAATCGTTGTTTTAAGCACCTCGCTTTTTTGCATGTCTACAAGAGCTTCGTAAAAAAAAGCCCTACCATAAAATATGGTAATTGTTTAAATTATTTTCTTTAAGTGAAGCCCTTACTTCGTTCAGTAATAACTTAGATTGCGTAACATCAAGATTGTCTTCCGTGCTAAGAGCAAGTGCTAAAGAACTCGCTTTGGTATCGATTAAAACATTAACAAACAATTGGTCTTACTGTATCTTGTTCCAGTCTTTTTGATATTGTGTAGAATCGGCTATATGAATAATAGGCAGGGAGGTGTATCCAAATGAGGTCTTTAATGGATAGGATAGTGAGGGAATTTTGTTCCCTAATAAAGGTGAAAGTTTTGCTTTCTTCGGAAAATGAATGGAAACGGTCTAGAAAGTCTTTTTAAAATACACCGGTATCATTTTCAACGGCAACAAGCAAAAAATTGTCATCCGTGCCAAACTCGGCAACAAACGCGTTGTAAAATATCAAATCAGAATCTTTTTCAGGGAAAAACTGACTAAAGTCAAAGGAGAATTTTAAATTGGGAACTACGGTGATGGGTAGGATGCTTAAAACCAAAAATAGGATAATACTTATTTTTCTTAGAAAAGGGAGGGTTTTCATACTCCGCTATCTGCTTTTGGCAGATTAATTTTCATAGTACCGCAAATTAATAAAACGAACACAGTTTTACGACTATAACGGGCAGTAAGACCACTGAAGTTACTACATTGCACTAATGAATAAGGCCTGCGGTGTACTCGGTGTTTTTTATTTCTTTATGGGCCTCGTAATTTTAAGTGCTCAAAAAGAGACCAAAAGAGTAAAGGATTCCACCAAGAACTTTCAACTAACGGCACTTCCTGTAGTTTTTCACCTTCCAGAAACAGGTTTTGGGTATGGAGGACTAGGGCTTTCTACATTTAGGCTCAAAGATGAGTCAGTAGCATCTAGGCCAAGTACGGTTCAGTTGGGACTAACGTTTACTAGTAAAAAACAACTCCTTTTCTTTATGCCCTATGAGATTTATTCGGATAATGAAAGATGGCGCTTTATTGGAGAACTCGGATACTATCAATATTTCTATAATTTTTACGGGAGGGGAATACACACCGAACAGGAAGATTTAGAAACCTTTGATACTGATTTTGCTAGATTTCGTTTTTCGGCCTTACGAGAAATATTCCCTAGCATTTCTGTAGGCCTAGGTTATGAATTTGATGGTTATAATGTGGTTAATGTAGCTCCTGGGGGAGTACTGGATAATTCTGATGAAATAGGTAAGGAGGGTGGCACTGTGTCCAATGTAGGACTTATCGCTTTTTATGACCAACGTGATAATATTTTTTTCCCGACAAAGGGTCTTTTTATTCAAGCTAGCGCTTTCACTTCTATGGAATTCTTAGGTAGTGATTTTTCATATCAAAAGGTAGAGGTGGACGCTAGGTACTATCAGAAACTCAAAGGAAATCATATTTTAGCAAGTAATATATTTTTAGGGACCAGAAGCAAGAATGCCCCTTTCTTAGACTTAAGTTCGCTTGGTACCAAACGCACACGAGGTCATAACAACAGACGCTATCAAGACAACGTGGAGCTAAGTGCTGCCTTGGAATATCGTTTTCCGATTAAAGGCAGATTTGGTGGAGTGCTATTTGGTTCAACGGCAACGGTTTCACCAACGCTATCAGATACATTTATATCATCTTATAAGAATGCTGTAGGGACCGGCTTACGTTATATAATCAACACAAAAGAAGGCACCAGAATACGAGTCGATTATGGTGTTTCGTCAGAAGGGGGTCAATTTTACTTTACAATAAACGAAGCATTTTAGAGGCGCATTAAAACACGATAAAATCATCAAGATCCAGCGTCCAATCGTAGTTTTTATAGGTAATATCGATATTCTTTGTAGTAGGTATTAAACCCTGTTCTTTTAATATGCTCTTTACGCCGCTCTTCCCATCAAAATCTCCGCGAAACCAACTGAATAAGGCCGTAACGGCAACTTCCTTTTTTTCTTCCGAATATACAGTAGTACCCTTAAGGTAGGTAGAAGTTCCTTTTTTAAATTGCTCATTCAATCTTTTCCAATCGTAAATAGCTACAGGAGGGCAGTCTTTTGCACCGCAGTTTAGAGCAAAATGTACGCGATAGTCTCGTTTATCTACTCGTAATTTTCTTTCGAATTTATCAGGAAACCAATTACGTATCCTACCTAGACCATATTCCCATTGCGATTTTCTGATGATACCATGTTCTATTTTAGCAAAGGAAACGGTTTCCCCAGCGATAGTAATTTGTTCTTCTTTGAAAAAACTACCACGGTCATCGTATAGTTCAGGTTGCTCCTTAAGAAGTACTTGGATATAGGCATTGTATATATTTACCCAAAAGGCTAACCTTTTGGCATCGGTGTCCAGTGCGTTATCTAATTCCAGAATGCTAGTAGTCGCTAACAGTTTCTGAATATCCTTGGTGTTTTCATTTGCTTTTAAACGTTTTAAAAAGGTTTGGGAAATTTTATTGTAGTCAGCCTGATTTTTATTAATGTTTTGCGCTTCTATGGGGTTTTTACAAGAAAGGAAAATCAAAATAACCAAAGATAAAACGGAGTAGGTATATTTCATAATGTTACTATTCTTTGTCCATAGTTACGTAAAATACTTGCCTATGGTTTTTTAAGTAGGTCGCAAAAGTGCTATTAACTTTCTGCCCCATGGTTTTATTTCTAATTTTAAAACCTTTGCACTTCGTTTTGCGTAGATTTAACAAAGGTCGGGTCTATACCAATGTATGGAAAATCTAAACTTGGATTAGTGCTTGATAAAATATAAGATGTATTATTATTCCTGCCCACAATGAGCAGGATAATTTAATAGAATTACTTTATAATATCACATCTTTACAAGATTGCGCCCTACCCTCATTCTTGACAATAGTATGGATAACTCCACATCTATTTTAGGAATACATACTGTAGAGCTGCTCAAAGGCAAAAGTGTCCTTTTTTTTAAACTGTTCTATTAAGCTATTAAGCGTCATAAAAATTTTAACTAGAGTTTAAAAATAGAAAAAGCCGCTTCAAGAAGCGGCTTTTTTAGATTATATTTTATGGGATTACTGTATTATTCCGGCACAGCTTACTCGTGCGCCTGCAGCACCACTGGGCTGAGAGGTAAAATCATCCACGCCTTGGTGAACGATTACTGCTTTACCAACAATATTTTTATTTTCATCGTCACACCCTATACACCATTGGTCTGTTGAAAATGGCACGGTGGCGTTTCCTTCAGCATCAGCTGTAAAATTACCTATATCGCCTTTATGATAGCCTTCTGCAGCTTCCCATTTGCCATGTGGCTCATTGGTTGGGTTCCAGTGCCCACCGGTAGACTTTCCGTCGTCGGAGGAACAATCTGCCGTTTGATGTATATGTATGGCGTGCTCCCCAGGCGTAAGGCCGGTTAACATAGCGCTCATTGTTACCGTGCCGTCATCATCCGTAAAAGTTACTTCTCCTTTAACGTCACTATCACTTTTAGGTTCCATCATAAATGTAATGCGCTCTACCATCACTTCTTCTATTACCTCTTCCGTAACTGCTTCTACTTCCGAAGCGGCATCTGTTGCTTCTTTCTTTGCTTCTTTACAACTGAACATTACCACTAACGCAATGGCCGCTAGTTCAAATTTGATTATCTTTTTCATTTTTCTTGTTTTTAGGTTTTCGTGTTAAAATTAAGAAAATATACGGGCGCATCGGTACTCATATCAAAATGATTTTAACAATCCCCTGTTGTCCCGTATGCCTCTTTTAAGATTTCCGAAAAGTATAAGTGATTTGTCAATTTTAGTCTGCGTGTTCTTATAGCGGGCAATAGCGTAAATAATACCGCTCTTTTTTCCAACCGTAAGAGACTCAAAAATTTCTTGTACACCAGAATCACTTAGCAGTACAGCTTCTAGTTCTTCTGGTATTTCTACGCCGCATTTAGATGTATCCTCAATAAATTGAAGCTTGATATACGTGTTTGGGAAAACATACAGTTCCTTTTGGTAGCGTTTCCCAAACATCATATAATGATGGTCTCTACGTTTTTGAATAGCCCCGTAAAATGAAATTTCTTTTGTGCCATAAGAAGCGATTGCTTTTACCCTCCTTTGATTGTTAGTTAGAAACGGTCGTATGATTTTCTCCGGTATAAAAAGGGAATGATAAGGTCTTGTAATAGCAATTTCAAAAACCGGACTTTACATTATCCTAAGAGTTTTGTGATGATTTGAAGGTTGCTATGCAAGGTTTTGTGCACCGGACATTTATCTGCTATTTCTAATAGACGTACTTCCTGTTTTTTGTCCAAATTTCCTGAGAGCATAATTTCTCTATGAAACGTATTTAATTTAGCGCTATCCGTTTCACAATTGTCACAATCCTGAGCATGGGATTTGCTGTAAGAAGTATGCACCTGCACATTTTCCAAGTTCCACTGTTTCCGTTTGGCATACATTTGAATCGTCATTGCCGTACAAGCAGATAATCCGGCAGAGACAAGTTCATAGGGCGAAGGGCCATAATCGTTTCCTCCAAAAGTTACAGGTTCGTCCGCAGTTAAGAAATGACTTCCCACTTTCATGGCCGTTGTAAACCCATCGGATGCATCTAAACTTGCAACAACTTGATGTTTTGTCTTTAAATCTTCGTTCTCACTACTGCTGACATAAGGTTGGGACCATGCTGCAATTAGTTGCCCAGCGTATAGGGAGTCTCGCTTTCTCATTAAAAGATGGTCAGCTCCATCCAAGGATACGAAGCTTTTTGGGTGATGTGCTGCTACATATAGTTCCTCGGCGTTCTTAATGCCAACGGTATCGTCTTGTGGCGAATGCAGAATCAACACAGGTTTGCGCATATTTTTAACAACTGTCACCAAGGATTTAGTTTCCAAATCGTCCAGAAACTGTTTTTTTATCGTAAAATCTCTACCACTTAGATTAACCACCGCCTTCCCGCTAGTATTAATTTCTGAGATGGTGCTTTTGAACAAATGCTTCACATGTAGGGGATTTGAAGGTGCCCCAATAGTAGCCACCGCTTTTATACTTGCTATTTCCGCTGCTGCAAAAAGTGCTGCTGCACCACCAAGGGAATGCCCCACAAGCAGGGTAGGGGCATTATACGTTTCTTCTAGGAAACTGGCAGCTGCAACGAGGTCCGAAACATTACCGGAAAAGTTGGTGTCCTCAAAGTCGCCTTCGCTTTCCCCTAGCCCTGTAAAATCGAAACGTAATACCGCGAAACCATTAGCGGTTAAGGCTCTCGATATATTTTTTACCGCCAACAAATTCTTGTTACAGGTAAAGCAATGGGCAAAAATGGCAAAGTTATGTGGATGCCTATCTGCAGGCATTTCTAAGCGACCTACCAATGTTTCGCCTTCCTTGTTCCGAAATGTAATTTTTTGGAGATTCATATATTTTTTGTTTGGTATCTTAATTTTGTCGCTAAAGGTTGAAATTCCTTTCGTTAACCTTGGTGTGATTGGAGGCAAATTTTATCCTTTTCAACACAACAGCAACTTATCTAGCGCAGTCTATAATCAAAGGATGCATAAATCGGTAGCTCTTTGATACCTTGTGCTGTTCGAAATTCGACCAGATTTTAGTCCCTATACTAAACATACGGATAATGCGTAGTTTTTATAATATGCTATAACTGAATATATTTAATTTTTGGTATTGAATGCTGTATTATATCCAGCGCATTTTTAGTAAGGACTTCTGAAGACTGGTTTATGCGGCATGGTGCCTTGTTGGGTGTTGTATCGGTGGCTGTCCAGTTTATTTTATCAAATCTAAAAAGATCAGAAATTAAGCATTTGTTCAATAGTGCTATTGTGTTAAAAGAATAATTTAACGCGGTGGTATACATAATATAATGTACGATTCTATATCAGGGCCATCCCTCATAACGGGATAAATAAACAGGATTAGTTGGGGCTATCGGGATTTGTTTTTTTTACCCTATAAAAAAGGCGATAGCAAGCGCACTACTTTTTCCCAAAGATGTATGTACTTTGGTCTAGCTAGCCAATCGTTAGCATCAATTTTAGTAGATTCTTGTAAATCGTTTAGAAAAGCGGTTTCCAATTGCCTAGTAATTTCTTTTCCGTAGATCAGGGCATTGATTTCAAAATTAAACTCAAAACTACGGTAATCCATATTTGCTGAACCGATGATGGCCAAGTCGTCATCTACCACCATGGTTTTGCCATGAATAAAGCCTTTGTTGTATAAGAATATTTCTACACCATATTTTAAAAGTTCAGTGTAGTAGGAGCGGGCCGCTGCATTTACTAATTTAGAATCGGAAACACCAGGAACCAAGAGTTGTACTTTTAATCCGCCTTGTGCAGCAATTATTAAAACGTCAATTAGGCTTTCCCCGGGGATAAAATAAGGAGTGGTAATTAATATCTTTTTTTTGGCTGCACCGATGGCCTCTAACAGCGAATAAAAAATAACGGGTAGATTGGAATCGGGACCAGAAGGTACTAATTGTACGATTTCTCTACCAATTTCAGTGCCAGTTGCAGGTTCAGGAAAATAGTCTGCATGGTATACCATGGTATTGGGACTACAAAAATTCCAATCGCATAAAAAGAGGTGTTGTAAAGATGACGTAGCCGGACCATTTAACATCAAATGGGTATCGCGCCAGAAGAGGTCGTCCTTTGCCAGACTATCGTTACGGTAGCGGTCGCTCATGTTTATGCCACCTACAAAACTTGTTTTACCGTCTACTACTATTATCTTTCTGTGGTTTCTATAATTTAGTCTACTCGCAAGGGCAAGTACTTTTATTTTATAAAAAGGCGCCGTCTGTACGCCTGCGGCTTCTAGGTTTTTGATAAAATTCTTGCTTAGCGCATTACTGCCGAAATCATCGTATATAAAACGGACCTCGACGCCACGTTTTGCCTTCTGTATTAAAATATCAGTTATGGATTTTCCGGTTTCATCATCTTCGTAAATGTAATATTCAAGATGAATGTGGTGCTCCGCTGCTTCCAAAGCCCTTAGGACTTCGGGAAATTTTTCTTCCCCGTTCAATAGTAGCTTTATTGCATTATTCGCTGTTAAAGGACTGCTGGCAGATTTTCGTACGAACTCTGCCAAATTATGGTTCACCTCAGGAATCAACCCAGAGTTTAGCACGGTATCGGAGTAAGTAAAAGTTCGGTTTCTTAACTCCTTTCGTACGTGGTCATCTTGAATCAATTTTTTACTGTAGAGCTTCCGTTTTCGGTAATTGGTGCCGAATGAAAAGTAAAATAACATCCCAAGAAAGGGAACAAAAATTATGAACAGAATATAGGCCAAGGCCTTGATACTACTTCGCGTATCGTACAATACCCTAAGGATAAGCAAAAGCAATGCAATGAGGTACAAAATCTTAAAAAGTAGTATCCAGTTCATTGTTAGCCTTTCGCTATGTTTATTATTCTAGTGTCTCCTTGTTCGTTTCTTAATTAATGACACGATGTTTAGTGCCAAACATTACCTTCCACCAGGAGGACAGTGCAGTTTTAAGTAGTTTGTAAATAAGGTGGTCAAATGTTCTGTAGTTCCTTCTCCTTCTCTAATGCCATGTGTTCGGTTTGGATAAGGCATAAATTGAAATTGCTTGTTGTGTTTGATTAATTCATTTAATAATAGTTCTGCATTTTGATAATGTACATTGTCATCTCCAGTGCCATGTATATAAAGCAAATTTCCTTCTAAATGTTTGGCATAGGTAATCGGAGAGCCTTCAATAAAATCTTTCATGTTTTCTTGCGGTAGGCCCATATAACGTTCTTGATAAATGTTATCATAGGTTAACTGATTGGCAACTGCAGCGAGTGAAATTCCTGTTTTGTAAATCTCAGGATATCGAAACATCAAATTCAATGTGGCAGATCCTCCTCCGCTATGGCCCCAAACTGCTACTCGCTCTGGATCTACAAAATTCCATTTTAAAATTTCTTTAGCAGCCATAGCCTGATCATTTATATTTATGACTCCAATTTTTCTGTAAATAGACTTTCGCCATGCGCGCCCTTTTGGAGCAGGAGTACCTCTATTATCTAAAGAGATGTAGAGATAGCCATCTTCGGCCATATTTCCATTATAATTCCGATTTTCACCCACATTATAGGTGTCTTTTACCGTGGTGCCAGCGGGTTCAGAATACACATAAAACACCACAGGATATTTTTTATTTGGGTCAAAATTTGTTGGTTTTACCATCCATCCGTCCATTTCAATATTGTCTTCGGTGGTTATGGTAAAGAATTCGGTAGTTGGTTTTTTCTCTATTTTTTTTAAGTTAGCAACAATACTTTCTTCTTCGGTTAACGCTTTGTGATTGGCAACGCTAATAAACTCTTTTGTTCTTGGCGTATAATGGTTTGAAAACGTATGTTCTGCATAACTGCCATTAGAAGAAAAAGAATAATCGTGACTTCCTTTTAAGCTTTCAGGACTTACTAATTGGCTTTTCCCTTTTCCATTTAATTTCGTCTTATACAAATACCTTTGCGTGGCATTATCAGGTGAGGCTAAATAGTATATGAATCCTTTGGTTGAATTTATATGTTTTAAATCGATAACATCATATGCACCTTTTGTGATGAGAACTTCTGGTTTGCCGTCTAAAGAAACTTGGTATAAGTGTCGCCATCCATCTTTTTCTGATGCCCAAAGGATGCTATTGGTTTTTTTTAAAAAGCTAAAGTTATTCGTGTAATCAATTGCATAGGAATTGCCTAGTTGAAATAGATCTACCCAAGCATCGTCAGATTCGGTATAAATACTATTTGTGGTACCTTTTAAAGCATCTGCAATGTATAATGTACTCTTGTTTTGTTTTCTATTTAATTGCTGGATTAAGAGCTTATTGGTGCTTGGAATAAATTCCATTCTTACTAAATAGTTTTGAGAGGAATCACCAGGAATATTCATCCATGTAGTTTTGTTATCGGAAAGGCTTACGACGCCCACCTTACAAGCAGAAGGTTTCTCGCCAACTTTTGGATATTCTAAGGGTACTAATTGGGAATATATTGAGTCTGTATTATTAATCATATAAAACTTTTTGATTTCGCTAGCATCTATCTGCCAATAGGCAATAGATGTACTGTCTGGACTCCAACGAAATCCATCTCTACAAGAAAATTCTTCTTCATACGCCCAATCAAAAGTTGCATTTATTAAGGAAACCGTACCATTCGTAGTTAAGGCTTGAATCTTACCACTTTCGTAGGCTTCACTATATAAATTGTTTTCAGAAACATATGCTATTTTATTTCCATCGGGGGAGAATTTCGCAAACATTAAAGAGGAAGGTGGTAGGCTTTTTCCAAGTTGGGTGAGCCTATTTGTTTTAAAGTTAAAAACCCAATAATCACCTCTGGTATTAAGTCTCCAAACTTTTTTAGTATTGGTAAACAATAGGACTTTTTGTTGGTCTACTGAAAATGCAAAATGTGCGACTGCTAAAGGTTCATTTTTTCCTGCTGGGGTAAGTTGTTTTATTGAAATGACTGTTTTTACATCTTGGTTGGGTAAGGTATAGGTAACCAATTTATTTTTTTCTAATTTAAAATAAGAATCCCCATCGTTTGTCCAGTTTACCTGTGCTTTTCCATTAAAACTAAAAGTAAAAAAACAGATAAATACTAAAATTTTAAAGCTATTTAAATTAATGGATAGAGCCTTTTTCACGTTTTTCATCTGTCGGTACTTATGGTTAATGATTGTTTTATAAAATCTATTTCAGATGCAAATTATTCCTTCAATCTTTTGTGCATAATGAAGGCTAACTGCCACTTCATAAAGCGGGCGTGGCGTTGTCACTTATTTCTTAGTATAATTTTGCGCTATAAATATAGGCTGAATTTTAGGATTATGCCGCCACACATGTAGCTTTTAATCATGCTTCGGTAGGGGAGGTACAACCGAGAGGAAGGCAAAGGATTGAATATCGTATTCCCGAAGGCTAGGGAGTGAAATCCCTTTCTTGTGGATTGTCTTAAGTGTTGCAGCTGCTCCTTTAAAATTTTCGCCTAGTGGCTCGGGTGGTGCTATTTCAAAGCGGAACGGGATGTCCTCCTGCAATCGGTCTGAACTATCATAAGGAGGAACTTTCGGAGTTCAAAATTTTCGATTAAGCACAAGGTTTGATGCGAGCCAAAAGCCTAGAGTTTGGTACTAACGTGTCTATTTTTTATAAACACTGATAGCGGATTGGCTTTCATATAGTTCTTTCAAACGTATGTCAATTCTACTCCTCTTTGGTCAAGGCAAAGT
>JBLHNI010000057.1:0-12994 GCA_047650615.1 Maribacter sp. | reverse complement strand
GAAAGTGAGTACCGACTTTTTAAAATGTGATGCTTATTGCGTTTGACTATTAATTACTTCAGCAGTTCTGAAGATACTACTAGGATTAATAAAGCAAAGGTGGCTTATCTGGTCGCAGGTATGAAACAAAAAAAGGAAGGGCTAGTTGCCCTTCCTTTTTTTAATGATTACTCCATCCTTTCTAAACGGCTATATTATCACTATATCATATTATACTAGCAATTGCTTAGGAATGCGATTAAGTTTAGTTGGTCACATTGGATGAATCTACAACCGTGCCGTATAACCATCTTTTAATTTCCCTTTTATATCATATACCAAGGTATTAGCATGTTTGAACGGACTTAAATCTGCTTCAATGAATTCTTTGTGGGCCACGGCCATGATCACTACATCAAACTGCTCCGTAGGTTTGGTGTTGGTCGTTGTAATACCATATTCTTCATGGACCTCTTTTGGGTCTGCCCAAGGATCATAGATGGTAGTCTGTACGCGATACTCGTTAAGACTAGTGATCATATCTACCACTTTGGTGTTCCGTATATCCGGGCAATCTTCTTTAAAAGTAATGCCCAATACCAAAATTTTTGCATCTTTAACTTGAAGGTCGTGTTTTAGCATTAATTTAATAATCTGTAAACTAATATATTCCCCCATCCCGTCATTAATGCGCCTGCCCGCTAAAATTAAATCTGGATTGTAGCCATTTTCTTGCGCTTTTTGGGCTAGATAATAAGGGTCAACCCCAATACAATGGCCGCCTACCAAACCGGGTGTAAAAGGGAGGAAGTTCCATTTGGTTCCTGCGGCTGCCAATACATCATTGGTATCTATATCTAATAAATGGAAGATTTTAGCCAATTCGTTCATAAAGGCAATGTTAATGTCCCGCTGCGTATTCTCTATTACTTTTGAGGCCTCCGCCACTTTTATGGTCGGGGCCAAATGTGTGCCCGCAGTGATAACTGAAGCATATAAGTCATCAACTATTTTGGCGGTTTCTGGGGTAGAACCAGAAGTCACCTTAAGGATTTTTTCAACCGTATGCATTTTATCCCCCGGATTGATCCGTTCGGGAGAGTAGCCTACAAAAAAGTCTTTGTTAAAAACCATGCCGCTTGTTTTCTCCAATTGTGGCACGCAAATTTCTTCTGTAGCGCCCGGATATACGGTAGATTCGTAAATAACGATATCCCCTTTTTTTAAGACCTTGCCAACGGTTTCACTGGCTTTTATAAGTGGGGTGAATACCGGTCTTTTTGTTTCATCTACGGGTGTTGGAACGGTAATGATATAACAGGTGCAGTCCTTTAACTCATCTAAACTTGTAGAGCATACCAAGCCGTGAGCTACTGCTTTGGATTTGATTTTTAGCACCTTTTCCAAATTTAGGTCGGTCAGTTCCAAGGTGGTGTCATTTCCTGCATTAATTTCAGCCACCCTTTTTTCGTTGATGTCAAAACCAACTACATCATATTTCTTAGCAAATAGTGCTGCCAAAGGCAAGCCAACATATCCTAAACCTATTATTCCTATTTTCATTTAATTATAATTTTATGTAGTTTAAACATTGATTATTGAGTTTTTGTATGAATAATCGAATTATTGTGCTATCAAACTTATTTTGTTATACTTTATATACCAATTGATAAAGGTTCGGACGCCTTCATCTAAATTTACTTTGGGCGCATAGCCGTAATTTTTTTGTAATTCTCCCGTATGGGCCCAGGTGGTATATACATCCCCATCTTGCATGGGCAGTAGCTCTAATTTGACTTCTTTTTTTAATTCCTTGCCCATCGTGTTGATGAACTCCAGTAATGGAACCGGTTGTCCTCTTCCAATATTGTAAATAGAAGCCTTGCCGCTGCTGCCTGAATTGGGCTTAAACCCTTTTTCAATGATACGTGAAATTCCGGTCACAATATCATCTATGTAGGTGAAATCTCGCGATAAGTTACCTTGATTATAGACAGTGATGGGTTTGTTTGCCAAAATAGCTTCCGTAAACGAAAAGTAGGCCATATCTGGGCGTCCCCATGGGCCGTAGACCGTAAAAAATCGTAATCCCGTACAAGGAAAGCCATACAGATGGCTGTAGGTATGCGCCATAAGTTCGTTGCTTTTTTTAGTAGCGGCATAAAGGCTAATGGGACTATCTGTCCTATCTGCAGTCTCAAACGGTACTTTTTTGTTAAGACCATAGACGCTTGAACTACTGGCATATACTAAATGTTCTATCCCGTGATTACGGCAGCATTCTAAAACATTTAAAAATCCTACCACATTACTATCTATATACGCTTCAGGATTTTCTAAACTATAGCGGACCCCGGCCTGTGCCGCCAGATTACATACCACATCGAATTTTTGGTCTTTAAATAATTTTGGCAGCGCTACCCGGTCTTCTAGGGCTATGCGAACAAAGGAAAACCGAGGGTGGGTGCTGCTGTTAGCTAAAGTGTTTTCGATTTCGGCGTCCGGCTTGGAAATACCGAGTTCTTTAAGCCGGGCATATTTTAGGTTGACATCATAATAATCATTAATATTATCCAAACCTACGACGGTGTGCCCTTTGGTGACTAACATTTTGGCTACATAAAATCCGATAAACCCCGCAGCTCCAGTGACTAAAATTTTCATGATTGTCCTATTTTATAGTAGTTGAAGCCGATAGCGTTCATTACTTCTGTTTTTAATAAACGCCTTCCATCAAAAACAAAGGCCGGTTTTAACATTTGCGTGTAGATTTTCTCCCAATCATAACCCTTAAATTCGTCCCACTCCGTTAAAATAGCAATGGCATGGGCATCGATAGTGATATCCATAGGCTCCGTGGCTACGGTGAGCAGACGTCGGTTTTCTTCCGGACTTCTGGTGTTTAAATAATCCAGGTCCTGATAAATGCGGCTTTCCGTTACTTTAGGGTCATACACGATAACCTCTGCATGTTCTTCCATAAGGGCATTTGCCACATGAATAGCGGCAGACTCTCTAGTATCATTGGTGTCTTTTTTAAAGGCCCAGCCATAAATGATAATTTTTTTACCGGAAATGGTATTGTACAAGGTGTTGATGATGTGTTCCGCAAAGCGACTTTTTTGGTAGTCGTTCATTATAATGACCTGTTCCCAATAATCTGCCACTTCCTGTAGTCCAAAACTACGGGCAATATAGACGAGGTTCAATATGTCCTTCTGAAAACAAGAACCCCCAAATCCAACAGAGGCATTCAGGAATTTTGGCCCAATACGACTATCAAAACCGATGGCCCTTGAGATTTCCTGAATATTGGCATCCGTTTTTTCGCAAAGTGCAGATATGGAATTGATAGAGGACACCCGCTGCGCCAAAAAAGCATTTGCAACCAGTTTGGAGAGCTCCGAAGACCAAATATTAGTTTGCAGGATACGCTCCTTAGGCAGCCAATTTTCATAGATTTCACTTAGCGCCTTCTTTGCTGACTGTCCTGTGGGGGTTTCATTGCCGCCTATAAGCACGCGTTCAGCATTAATTAAATCATCTATGGCGGTACCTTCAGCCAAAAATTCTGGATTAGAAAGAATTTCAAAGTGTACGCCATCGCCCGTATTGTCCAAAATATTCTGAATGGCTTGCGCGGTACGGACAGGTAGGGTAGACTTTTCTACTACTATTTTATCCGTTTTTGCTACTTTGGCAATGTTCCTGGCACAAAGCTCCACGAACTTTAAATCGGCCGCCTGTCCTTTTCCTTTGCCATAGGTTTTAGTAGGCGTGTTGACCGATATGAAAATTATCTGCGCCTCGTCTATGGCCTTATCTACTTCTGTAGAAAAGAACAGGTTTTTTCCTCTGCTTTTGGCAATAATTTCTTTAAGCCCTGGTTCGTAAATAGGTAATTGATCTAAATCATTGGTATTCCATTGGTCGATACGGTCTTGATTGATGTCCACTACGGTTACTTGTATGTGTGGACATTTGTTGGCGATGACGGACATGGTGGGCCCGCCTACATAACCCGCTCCAATACAACAGATTTTTGTGATTTTTTGCATGCTACTATTTTAATATTAATTTGAAATTTGAATTCCTAAACGGGCTTTTATTTCTTTTATTTCATCTAACACCTGGTTAAATTAGTGGGTAGTTGTTCTTATTGCTTTCTTTTGTATTTGTTGTCATATTCGGTATTTTATTTCTTAATTCTAACATCCAAAATGATTTATAGCCCTAAGACTGTGCTCAGGATCACATTATAAGGTAGTCTAGCTTCATATTTCTAACTACAAACTGCTCATGTTTTAACTAGTACTTTCTATTCATTGCTTATTACTTTCCACATGCCATTAAACACATTTTTGTAAGCAGGGTATCGCTTCTTCCGATTACTAGCTACCAATTATGCAAAGATTGCATAATACCTGGTTAAATAAAAATATATTTTAATCATCACACCCATGTATGGGGTTGTATGGTGCTATTTTATTGTCTGTAGGGGAAAAGGCTTCCATTAACCGATGATTCCCTATTATTAAACGAAATTTCGTAGGAAAATACTATTTTATTTGAAACTATACTTAATTTTGTCGGCAGTTAACCCCAATCTAAATTTTAACTTTTGAAAACAGGACAAACACCTACTAAAATATGGCTCTCTTCGCCCCACATGGGTGAGAACGAAGAAAAGTATGTGGCCGAAGCTTTTGCAAGCAATTGGATTGCACCCTTAGGCCCAAATGTGAATGCTTTTGAAGCCGCAATACGCTCCCAATTAGGAAATGGTGTAGCAGCTGCGGTACTCAGCTCCGGAACAGCCGCCATTCACCTTGGATTACAGATTTTAGGAGTTTCTTATGGAGATGAGGTGCTGTGCCAGAGTTTTACCTTTTCCGCTTCTGCGAACCCTATTGTCTACCTTGGCGCTAAGCCTGTTTTTATAGACAGCGAGCGTGAAACATGGAATATGTCTCCCACCTTATTACGTAAAGCAATTGAAAACAGAATAGCGAACTACAAGAAACCCAAAGCGATTTTGGCCGTTCATTTATATGGTATGCCTTATAATGCAGATGCCATACAAGCCGTTGCTGACGAATATGGTATTCCTGTTTTAGAGGATAGTGCGGAAGCCTTGGGAAGTACCTACAAGGGTATTTCTTGCGGTACCTTTGGCGATATAGGGGTCTTATCCTTTAACGGAAATAAAATAATTACAACATCTGGCGGTGGCGCCTTGGTGTCTAAAAATAAGGACCATACAGAAAAGGCTATTTTTCTTGCCACTCAGGCACGGGATGAAGCGCCACATTACCAACATTCCCATATTGGGTACAATTACCGCATGAGCAATGTGCTTGCAGGTATTGGCAGGGGGCAAATGGAAGTACTTGCCGATAGAGTTGCTGCACGTAGGAGAAACTATGATTATTACCTGAATGCTCTAGGATATTTAGATAATTTGGAGTTTCTGGCGGAACCAGTAGGATATAAATCCAACAGATGGCTAAGTTCTATGTTGACACCCTCGTTTGAACATCGTGAAAGAATACGACTAGCACTACAAGCTGAAGATATTGAATCCCGTCCTCTATGGAAACCTTTACACCTACAACCTATTTTTGAGCAAGAATTGAATTTTTTAGACGGAACTTCACTAGATTTGTTCCATCGTGGTCTTTGTTTGCCAAGTGGTTCCAATTTAACGGAAGCCGACTTGGAACGCATTGTGAAAATCATCAAAAAAAACCAATCATGATACAAAAATTTGTAACCAACAATGCACAGCGCTACGCCTCCAAATGGCTGGTGTTGTTCATAGACTTAATAACCGTTGCTTTTTCATTTATACTGTCGTATTTAATTCGGTTTAATCTTACCCTTAATTTTGAGGTTGAAAAGTTAGTGCTTCAGTTACCATTGGTAATCGGTGCTGCATTGGTATCCTTCATAATTGTAGGTTCCTATAAGGGCGTAGTACGCCATACCGGAGTGCGGGATGTCTACAATATTTTTAATGCAATCTGTTTGTCAAGCATCATGGTCATCTTTATCGTAATGGCGAACGGACAGTTCAGCTTTTTGCCGCAGTTTACGATTCCTATTGCCATTATTATTGTGAACAGTTTAATCGGGTTTATTGGCTTAACATCTTCGCGGTATGTATTCAAATCATTATACAACCAAATAAGTGGGGATTTAATATCTTCTAAAAATGTACTCATTTATGGTGCTGGAGATTCAGGAATACTTACCTATGGTGCCTTAACCAACCATTCCAAAGGAAATGTAAAAGTGATTGGTTACATAGATAGAGATCAAAAGAAGGTAGGAAAACGCATTAATGGCGTACCTGTCTTTACGAAAGAGATTTTAAATGCAGATTTTTTAGCGAAGAACAATATTAAGGAGGTTATATTTTCCATTCAGAATATCGATTCAAAAAAATTGCGGGCAACCGTAGAAGGATTGGTAGAATTTCCAGTGATAGTAAAAATTGTACCACCGATAGAGGATTGGATTAATGGGGTGCTGAATGCATCCCAGATTAAACAGGTGCAAATAGAAGACTTACTAGATAGGGCGCCTATAAAAATAAAGAATAGTAAAATTGCCTTGGAACTTTTAAATAAAAGTGTATTGGTTACTGGGGGAGCTGGTTCTATCGGGAGTGAAATTGTACGTCAGATTTGCACCTATTCCTACAAGTCATTGATTGTGGTAGACCAAGCGGAGTCTGCGCTGTATGACTTACAACAAGAGCTAAAACAGAATGGATTTCATAATTTTATTCCTATTGTAGCTGATGTTAGGGATAAAAATAGATTAAACCGCATCTTTGAGGAGTATAAACCGGATGTCGTGTTCCATGCAGCGGCCTACAAGCATGTGCCCCTAATGGAGTATAATTCTTATGAGGCAATAAAAATTAATATTGGGGGTACCAAAACCGTAGCCGACTTATCGGTAGTACATGGGGTAGAAAAGTTTGTTTTTGTTTCTACGGATAAAGCGGTGAACCCTACCAATGTAATGGGTGCTAGCAAGCGAATTGCAGAAATGTATATTGGTTGTATGCAAAAGGAACAAAAAACCAAGTTTATTACGACCCGTTTCGGGAATGTACTCGGCTCCAATGGATCTGTGATTCCCTTGTTTAGAAAACAAATAGAGAACGGTGGACCCTTGACCCTTACCCACAAGGATATTACCCGTTATTTTATGACGATTCCAGAAGCATCGCAGTTGGTATTGGAAGCAGGTGCCATGGGTGAAGGGGGAGAAATTTTCATCTTTGATATGGGCGAGTCCGTAAAAATATTTGATTTGGCGAAGAACATGATTCGCTTATCTGGACTGCGTTATCCTGAGGACATTGATATTAAAATTACGGGATTACGACCCGGGGAGAAGCTCTATGAAGAGTTGTTGGCTAATGGCGAGAATACCATGCCTACCTACCACAAGAAGATAAAGATTAGTAAAGTCCGTGAACTCGATTTTGCCAAAACGCGTTCTAGAATAGACGAATTGTGCATTACTAATATGTTTTTTAATGGCAATACGGTAAAATTAATGAAACAAATTGTGCCAGAATACATATCTAAAAACTCTGAATTTTGTGAGTTGGATGCTGCAAAGGACATCGAGCCCAAAGAGCAAAAATTAAAAATAGTACAACCCTAACCTTTCAATACCTTTATTGAAGTAAATTTATCGGAACCATGTTCAAAAAAAGTACCGCCGTTAGGCATCTTATCGTAGTAAGTATCCTTAGTGCATTTGTATTTTCCTGTGCTTCTAAAAAAGATGTTGTTTATTTTCAGGATACTCAAGATTATGAAACCGTTGTGAGTGATAATTCCTATTCATATAAATTTAAGGTTGATGATTTGGTAAGTATTAACGTTTCTACGTTGGATCCGGAGGCAAGTATCCCTTTTAATCTTATAACACCACCACCAGTTCAAGGCCAAGGTTCTGGTTTTGGACAAGCACAACAAATTGATTATATCGTAGATAAAGAGGGAGATATTGATTTTCCGGTGTTAGGTCCGGTAAATATTCTGGGCTTAACGCCAAAGGAAACCAAGGAATTATTAAAGGAAAAACTCAAAATTTATCTCAAAAATCCTATCATTAATATTCGATTACGAAATTTCACTATTACCGTGTTGGGACAAGTAGCACGCCCAGGAACATATCAGGTGAACGGAGAGCAAATTACTGTTTTGGAAGCACTTGGCCTTGCTGGGGATTTAGATCTACGAGGAGAACGGAATAATGTATTAATTATTCGAGATTTTAATGGCTCCAAGGTATCTCAGCGTATTGACTTAACCAAAAAGGCTTCCTTGAATTCCCCTGTATATTATTTGACCCAGAACGACGTGGTGTATGTGGAGCCGAATAAATCAGCTGTAACTTCATCTGCTCTGGATAACAGGGCTACCATAGCAATATCTATTGTTTCTGTGCTTATTACTTCTAGTGTATTGTTATTCACAAGAAATTAATTTACCGTAAAATACGTTTTAAAGGCCTACCCAAAATGAACAAAAACGATATCAAAAGCATTATAAATACGTACACGAAACATTGGAAGTGGTTTGTGTTGTCAGCCATTTTTGCTATTTTTTTAGCATATTTGCAGATTAGATATACGGTTCCCGAGTTTGAGGTTACTTCACAGATTCAAGTGGTTCAGGATAAGGGTGCTGGCGGTGAACTAAGCATTTTTAAAGATTTAGGTATGTTTTCCGGTACCTCTAAAGAAGTGGAGGATGAAATCCAAATTCTTGCTTCTCGTGCTAATTATATTGATGTAGTAAAGGAGCTAAACACTAATATTCAGTTTAAAGCTCTCGGAAATGTAATTGATAGCGAAGTGTATAAGAGTTCGCCATTTAATGTAAATTTCATTGCTGCGGATTCCCTTATAAATACAACTGATTTTAATTTTGTTATAGAGTTTTTGTCTTCTTCTTCTATCGCTTTTTCAACTAGTGAAGACGTTCCGGCAAAAAAATACAGTTTTGGTAAGGCCATACCTACGGAAATAGGGGGTCTTATCATCACACCAAAGACAAAGGTTACCAACGATTATATAGGAAGAAGATATCAAGTCTTAATCCTTCCTGTGGAGAGTGTAGCAACTGTGTATAAAAAAAATGTTCTAATTGCTATTAATGGCGAAAACTCAAATATTTTAGATGTAAGTATGAGTAGTTCTAGTACCCAAAAAGCAAAGGATATTATCAATAAACTGATTGAAGTATACAATCGTAATGCGGTAGAGGATAACCGAACAATCGCAGATAAGACCTCTGAATTTATAAATAATCGGATACAACTCATTTCAGGGACGCTTAGTGATGTAGATGAAGATGCGCAAGAGATGCTTACGCAAAAAGGCATGACAGGTTCTGGCTTAGAGGTCGGTGCTGCGGTGCAAGTAAGCGCCGGGAGTAGACAAAATCTTGAAAATGCCAAGGTGCAATTACAGATGGTAAGCGGGTTTAAAGACTATGTAAACCAAGAGCAAGGTTTCGAAGAAATGCCCGTATTGGATGTGGGTAGTCGCGCCATATTAGACGCTACTGCGAAATATAACCAGTTAGTATCAGAACGTAAACGTTTATTGCAAAGTGCTGATGAACAAAACCCAATAATCGTAAATTTAGACCAGCAGTTGAATGGACTTATAAGTACGATGAAATCTAGTTTAAGCGCATTGGAAACCAATGTAGGTATGAATGTAAGTGCGTTACAGGGACAGCTAGGACGCATTCAAGGAACAATTTATTCAGCTCCTAAAAATCAAAGAGATTTACGGAATATAACCAGAAAACAGGAAACGACAGAAGCGTTATACCTATACTTACTACAAAAACGGGAAGAATCTCAAATAACCTTTGCCTCCGCAGCCCCAAAGTCCAATGTTATAGATTATGCTTACGTGACAAGTATTTTTCCAATAAGACCCAAAAAGGCGATTACCTATTTGGCCTCTTTAATCCTTGGACTTTTAATACCATTTTCGGTAGTTTATGCTAAGGATTTATTAGATACTAAAGTACATAACAAACACAGTTTAGAAGAAATCACTAAGGACTTACCTGTGCTTGGTGAGCTTCCTTTTTTATCTAAAAAAGATAGTAAGATTATTGTGAATGATGACCGATCTGTTTTGGCAGAAGCACTTCGTATTTTACGAACGAATCTTGATTTTCTGATCAGCACCAAAAACGCAAAGGACCGCTACAAGAATAATGTGGTCTTGGTTACTTCCAGTGTGCCTGGAGAAGGAAAAACTTTTGTGTCTACGAACTTATCGATGATATTGGCCAGTACCAATAAAAAGGTATTGTTAGTTGGTGCAGATATTAGAAACCCTAAATTGTATACTTTTTTTAGTGGTGGTTCTGTAGACAAACTGAAATCACCTGATCGCAATAAGGATGCTGGACTAACGGATTATTTGATTAACGATACCCTTAATGTAAAGGATGTTATAAAGCCTATGCTGGTCTATAACAACACTATTGATGTCATTTATTCCGGTAAGATTCCACCAAACCCAGGTGAACTTTTGATGAACAAACGTATGGGTGCCTTAATTGAAGAAGTTGCAGCCGACTATGATTATGTGATTATGGATACGGCACCTTTGATGGTGGTTAGCGATACCTTATTACTAACGAAGTTTTCGAATCACATCATATATGTGACTAGAGCTGGGGTTACGGACAAAAGCGCTATTCAATTCCCAATTGATTTACACGCTGAGGGTAAACTTAACGGGGTATCGTTTGTGGTTAACGGCGTAAGCTTAGATAATCTTGGATATGGTGGCCAGTATGGTTATGGTTATGGAAAAACTACCAAAAAATGGTGGAAGTTTTAACCAAAATTATAGCTAGTACGGGTAATTATTGGAATTACTTGGTCTAATATCCTTTGGCTTATTTGAATATTTTTAAGGTGTTTTAAGTGGTTTTGGTTGTGAATATCAGACCCTATGAAATCGATTAGATTACTATCTAAAAGCGCTAATGCTTTCTTGTGAACATCCTTACCATAATAACCGCTCAGGGATAATAGATTAAGCTGAAATAAGAGGCCGAGGTCTTTCATACGTGTATAATCATTTCTATCATGATGCAGGTAAGCATACCGCTCTGGATGTGCAAAAATTGGATATAAACCCTTGTCCCTAAGTTTTTGAATCGATTTCTCAAAGTTTAAGGAAGCTTGTAAATAAGACATCTCCACTAATACATAGTTCTCCGATATGGGCATTAGGCCATTGGAATCTACCAAAAGTTCAAAACCGGAATCTATCATATACTCTGCAGCAGCTTGTATTCGAACATGAGGTAAATCATTTTCTTTAAGGGTATTTTGTAACGTCGCTAGAGCCGTTTGTATGGTCTCTCGATTGTTGGGATAATAGTTTACCATGATATGTGGTGTACAAATGAAATCAGTGATTCCAAATGCTCCCATACCTTGTATCAAGCTCATAGATTCAGCAACAGTCTTTGCGCCATCATCTAGCCCAGGAAGTATATGGTTATGTATATCCGTAAAGCCATCGAGGTAATCTACAAGAAATTTTTTTTTGACGAAAAAATCGAACATGAATCGGGGTATTTTTAATAAGTTCAAAGTTACTATAATACAATGGATTTTTATTTTTGCTATTGTACCTTGGAGAAATTGAGGTAGTTGGTAGTAAACGAGTAATAAGTACTAAGTGACTTGTATTTGAACTTGAAAAAGTGGGTAGTGGGAAAAAGTAAACAGCAAGAAGTTTTACGTACTGATTAAACAGTTAATGTGAAAGGGTTAGCTGCCGAAAGCGTAGTTGCATCCGGAGGCTAATGAGGTCCAAAACGCACGGGCTTTGGTCCAAACCTGTTGGGTACCGAATCCTGAAATATAACGGCCTTGCTTAATAGTAGTTAAGTGCCTAAAATTATTAGCGCATGAAGTACTATGGAATTCGTTAACTCGTACTACCTCATCAACAATAGCGCCCTCAAAAACAGAACCTATAATACTTTCTATCCGCATGGTTTCTCCAAGTTTAATTTCTTTTCGTGCGCTGTGAATCGCCATTCTTCCTGAAACCCCTGAACCTGTTGGACAACGGTCTACTTCCTCTTCCACGAAAATGAAAATATTTTTACTGTCTATTTTTGGGGTATCGGAATCACCTTTTATTACGGGATTCTTAATATTCATTCCCTTCCTAATCAATTCTTGCTAGGATTTTGTACTCAAATCGAAGTTAAAATTATTCTTTTTTGTAGCTACATAAGCGTAAAAAGCACCTCCATTGGCAAAGTCAAAATTGACTTTGACAATTCCTTCAACTTCCATTGTTCTATCCAAACCGATTACAAAACTGGGTATACAATAAAAACGCACGCTGCTAACCTTAGCATTCTCTACATGAGGATACGCCGTTACTCTTCCGCAGGGCGCATTGATTTTTAATATAGTTTCCCATTCTTGAACAGTAATCCATTTCATCTCTACCATCAAGGTAGCGATAGCGATTATGGCATGACCGCATATGTTACTGTAGCCTTCGTTGTGTAAAAAATAATTCCAAAATCACCTTCGGCATCATTGGGCGGTGTTAAAATACACGCATACATATCTGTATGACCGCGTGGTTCAAACATTAGGGCGGTACGTAAATGGTCAAAATTTTCTTTGCAATAGCGGCGGTACTCTAAGACGGAATTTATCTCTAATTTGGGAAACCCCGAAACGATAACACACATCGGCTCTACGCGGGTATGCATGTCAATAGTCTTTATATGGAGCCAATCGTCAGGCGGATTAAAATCCGTTCGTTCCAGAATATTTTGTTAGGTATTAGGTGTTTTTGAATTTATTATAGTAGTAGTTAGCAGCTATTAAATCTTCTAAAGCGTGGCCTACAGATTTGAATAGGGTAATTTCTTCTTCACTTTTTCATCCGGTAACCTCGCTAGCTGAA
>JBLHNI010000056.1:0-13261 GCA_047650615.1 Maribacter sp. | reverse complement strand
TTTCAAGCTACGTTCGTAATCCGATGCTATGAAATCCGATAGCACAAAAACAATTGCTTTCTTCTTCATTACATTGGTCAAGTACTTTAAGGCTTGGGTAATATCTGTTTTATTGCTTTTCGGTTTAAACTCTAGCAACTCTCTAATGATTCGTAATACATGGGTCTTTCCTTTTTTGGGTGGGATAAAAAGCTCTACTTTGTCCGAAAATAGAATAAGTCCTACTTTATCATTGTTCTGTAACGCGCTAAAGGCCAAGGTTGCGGAAATTTCAGTTACTATTTCGTTTTTAAATTGATTGGCAGTTCCAAATAGTTCAGAACCGCTTATATCCGCTACAAGCATCATGGTAAGTTCGCGCTCTTCCTCAAACACCTTTATATAAGGCTCATTATATCTAGCTGTAACATTCCAGTCTATACTCCGAACATCATCCCCAAATTGATATTGCCGAACCTCGCTAAAGGTCATACCCCTTCCTTTAAACGTAGAATGATATTCCCCACCAAAAATATGGTCGGAAAGACGTCTCGTCTTTATCTCTATTTTACGTACTTTTTTGAGTAATTCCTTAGTATCCATTTGGTTTTAGTAAACAGTTTAGAGTGAACAGTATTTAATAGCAGAAATAAAGTAGCTGCTAGTTTTATCTGTAACCTGCTGCTCTTAGGGTACTTCGATCTCGTTTACAATCTTGTTAATAATTTCTTCTGAGGTAATATTTTCTGCCTCCGCTTCGTAGGTAATGCCTACTCTGTGTCTAAGCACATCAAGCACTACGGCTCTAACATCCTCTGGCACCACATATCCTCTTCGTTTTATAAAAGCATAACATTTAGCAGCGATACCAAGGTTGATGCTTCCCCTTGGCGACGCGCCAAAACTTATTAGGGGTTTTAGATTTTCCAGATTATATTTTTCTGGATACCTGGTTGCAAAGACAATATCCAATATATATTTTTCAATCTTTTCGTCCATGTACACTTCGCGTACTGCTTTTTGTGCACTTAGGATTTGTTTTACGGAGACTACCGGATTAACAGTTTCATATTCGCCAAGAAGATTTTGGCGCATGATCATTTGCTCCTCGTTCATCTTTGGGTAATCTATTACCGTTTTCAACATAAAACGGTCAACTTGGGCTTCCGGTAAGGGATAGGTACCTTCCTGTTCTACCGGGTTTTGTGTAGCCATAACTAAGAAGGGCTTGTCAAGAATAAACGTAGTGTCCCCAATAGTGACTTGTTTTTCCTGCATCGCCTCTAAAAGAGCAGATTGCACCTTTGCTGGAGCACGGTTAATTTCATCGGCTAGTACAAAGTTGGCAAAAATCGGTCCCTTCTTAATAGAGAAGTCATTCTCCTTCATGTTGTAAATCATGGTACCCACAACATCCGCAGGTAAAAGATCTGGTGTAAACTGTATCCTGCTAAAACTTCCTTTTACAGCTTTGGAAAGCGTGTTGATTGCCAAGGTCTTTGCCAATCCCGGAACACCTTCCAACAAAATATGACCTTGCCCTAAAAGTCCAATAAGCAACCTTTCGATCATATGTTTTTGACCCACAATTACTTTGTTCATTTCGGGAATTAGTAAATCTATGAAAGCGCTTTCCTGAGCTATTTTCTCATTTACAGCACTAATATCAACTGGTGTATTTTCTTCCATTTATTAAAATATATATTAAGTAATGATAGGCTATTAATTTAACAGTTATGCAAATTGAAAATTTATTCACTGAGTAGCTGTTAACGATTGGTTAAAAAAAAGGAAAAGCCCCTATTTTTATGAAGTATTTAAGGGATTCTTTTTAATTTCACTTGGCTATGAAAACCTACAAACGGTAATTAGGAGAACATTGACGATTTCAATCAGTTTAAATGAATAAGTATTAATTATAAAGTGAATCTCAAATAGATGACCAAAACTACCAATTATTCTAGAATAATCGCGGGAACTATGACTTGGGGTGACTGGGGGAAACAACTTTCGGAGCAGCAAATGGAGCAGTTGATACACCATTGTCTGGAGCAGGATATTAGTACTTTTGATCATGCGGATATCTATGGGGGTTATACAAACGAGGAGCAGTTTGGAAAAGCATTTGCAACAAGCGATATTAACCGCGAGGAGATACAGCTGATAAGTAAATGTGGTATCCAATTCGATGCTAAAAGTAGAAGCAACAACGTAAAACATTATGCTTATGGTAAGGATTATATTATTTGGTCTGCCGAGCGTTCTTTAAAAGCGTTAGGCACAGAGTATTTAGATATGCTCTTGCTGCACAGGCCCAGTCCGCTTATGCATCCTAGTGAAATCACGGAGGCAATTACCAAATTAAAAAAAGAAGGTAAGATAAGACAGTTTGGGGTATCCAATTTTAATCCCTCTCAAATTGCCCTAATCGAAACGGTTATGCCCATAGAGGGAAATCAACTGGAATTTTCCCTTACTTCCAATAATGTCATGGATGATGGCTCCTTGGACGATTGTATGATTAATAAACGTTTGGCCATGTCTTGGAGTCCCTTGGGAAGTTATTTTAAGGAAGATTCCCTTAAGACCAAGCGCATTAAAAAAGTATTGAAAAGTCTTTGCAATAAGTACAATGCTACTGAAGACCAGTTGTTGTTGAGTTGGGTATTGAAGCATCCAGCTGAGGTCTACCCCGTGGTGGGCACGGCAACACCAGACAGGTTAGAAATGGCAATGAAAGCGTTAGAAATTGAAATGGAATTACAGGATTGGTTTCTGCTTTTGGAAGCCAGTAACGGATATGAAGTAGCATAAAAAAAAGATATGAACCAAACAGTATTTGTAACAGGCGCAACGAGTGGAATTGGAAAAGCAACGGCCGAGCTTTTCGCGAAGCATAAGTATAACTTGGTGCTTTGTGGTAGGCGACAAGAACGATTAGACCTATTGAGACAGGAATTAGGTGCGCAGACTAACGTACACCTTCTAAATTTTGATGTGAGGGACAAAGTTGCTGTGCAAAGTGCAATAGATTCCTTGCCAGAAGCATTTGCAGATATTTCTATTCTTGTGAATAATGCCGGGAATGCGCACGGGATGGACACCATCCAAGAGGGTAGCCTCGAAGACTGGGACGCCATGCTGGATATTAACGTAAAAGGACTCTTGTATGTATCGAAAGCCATTTTGCCCAAGATGATTTCTAAGAAAGAAGGACATATTATCAATATAGGCTCTACGGCAGGCAAGGAGGTGTACCCTAAAGGCAATGTGTACTGCGCAAGTAAGCATGCGGTTGATGCCATAAACCAAGGAATGCGGATGGACCTGTATCAGCACGGCATTCGGGTTGGAGCCGTAAATCCCGGACTAGTGGAGACCGAGTTCAGTAACGTGCGTTTTAAGGGCGATGAATCACGTACCGAAAATGTGTATAAAGGCTATCAGGCATTGAAACCAGAAGATATTGCGGACATCATTCACTTTGTGGTCACTAGACCATATCATGTAAATATCGCAGATCTTGTTGTGATGCCCACAGCTCAGGCTTCATCCACCCTCATCAATAAAAATTTATGATTAATAAACGCTTATTGGTTAAAAACTTACTCGCCCATAATGACGAGAATAGTTTCTACGACAAAAAGCGTTTTATTACCATTAATCATAAAGAAGGAAAGGCTAAGTTTCTCAAACATGTTTGCGCCTTAGCGAATAGCAACCCCAAGAATAATTCATTTATTGTGGTTGGGGTGGAGGATGAGGATAATAATATTGTTGGGGTTGATTTTTTTGACGACAGTAAAATTCAAAACTTGGTAAATGCCTATTTGGATAATCCTCCCTTAATTTCCTATGAGAACATTCCTTTTCCGCACTTGGAAGAAGGAAAGGTGGTAGGACTGGTCACCATAAAGTCCAATGGGAAGGTGTGCTCCTTGCGTAAGAATATATGGAAATACTATGGTGGCTCCGTGTTCTTTAGAGAGGGTAGTATAAGTATGCCAAAGGCTTATGATGTTGAGCTAAGGGATCAAAATTCTCAGGCGGTAGCGACTATCCAACAACACGCCCGAAACAATATAGAATTAACCTTAGACGGGGTAATTGATTTTATCAATAACCGTCATAAAGACCTTGAGAGTGATTATAAGGTGTTCAAGGAGCAGTTTGTGGTGTGTTGGGCAGGTAAAAAGAGAGTTGTTAAAGGCCAAACGTATTTTAGCCGAGTAGATATAGAACTAATCAACGAGCAGGTAAAACTATTCTATTCCAATTTGGATGAGGTTACCATAACGTATGACGAGAATTCCTTTACTACAATGGAGTATGTAAGGTTAGGACTTGGGGGGAAACAGCGTTATTATCCGTTGGAAGAATTGATAATTACTTTTCAGGAAAACGGGACCTACCAGATACAGACCGACCTTGTTTTTATGCCGCCGCTTTATGATAAAAAAGTATTGCACCATACCTGCAACACCAACAACAGTATCCTTGCAAAAATTAAAAGTGGTATTGACCTGAACTACTCTGAAGTCGAAGATTTGGCCTACTTGCCTGACACCTATTTAATCTGCTATCTAAACGGATTTGAAGAAGCACGGGAGCAAATGGAACTGGCGAGAAGTCTTCTTAAAGATAATTTTACAGAGGTGTACACTTCTTTAAAGGCCGCCCTACGGATTCTTAGGAAGGTGGATTATAATTGATTTAAGCCAATCCACAAATGCGTATAAGCTTCTAATTCTAAAAGATTATTTTTAAAATCTACTTTCCCCCCACTGATAAGGTTTACTAGGGAATCCTCAGGAGACATTCCAATAGAAAACAACCAAGACACATGCAGAAATTGCGGATTCTCATCAAAATTGGATACGACCCAAACTTTACTCCTCCCATCGGTACGTTCAAATAGGAAAATATGTTCATTTGGACTTGGATGTAGTAGAGCAGTACGCGTATCGGCAAAAACGGATAGTTTTTTTCTGAGCTGTATCATCTTCTTGAGCCCTTTAAAAATTTGACTCGTATGATTTTCAGTAGTAGGGAGCTTTTCAATAGTCTTCCAATCTTGCATGGGCTTGTTTACCCAACGGCTATCATTTTTGTGGTCATCGTCCTTGGCAAATGAATAGTCGTTCAAGGTGCCGATTTCGTCTCCGGCACAAATCAATGGTATTCCTCCATAGCTGAGGATAATGCCGTGTAGCATTAGAATCTTGGATACCGCTTGGTTAATTTTTGTTGTGTCTTTTTGTTCCAGTGCTTTTTCCAGACCTAATAAAGAGGCTGCACTTCCTGTAATTCTACCATCCCCGTTCTTTGGATTATACATGAACATTAGGCCCTTGGCAGGGGACCATTCCAAACATTTGGAATAGTAGTCTAGCAAAAAACTTCGATGGCCGCTAGGGCACCATCCCATCGCTCTGATAAAATCATCATCATACCCTAGGCCTATATCATCACGGCACCTTATATAGTTTACCCATGTGCCATCTGCAGGTTTAGAAGGAATTTCTTCTAAGCTTTTATGAAGTAAGGACGTCTTTTTGGTTGCAATAGAGTTCTAAAGCAAAGCCATGAGCGATGCGTTATAGGCAACTTCACATTCATTCCCCTTCAAAGGACCTTCTCCAAAATATTTTATAATATTTCTTGGTGTAACAATCGCTTCCGCAAGTAGAATTACTCCTGGAGCGATGACTTGTAAGCACATTTTAAACAAGGATATAAGTTGGTGGGCTTCTGGTAAGTTTTGTGAGTCCGTTCCTATTTTTTTCCAAAGAAAGGCTAGTGCGTCAACGCGAATGACATCTACACCCATATTTGCCAATCTTACTAAGTGGGCCAGCATTTCTATGAATACTTCAGGATTGGTGTAGTTTAAATCCCATTGGTAGGTATTGAAGCAGGTCATTAACCATTTACCCATTGCTTTATTGTAGGTAAAACTACCTGGCGCAGACTCTGGAAAAATCTCGGGCATGGTTTTTTCAAATTCATCGGGAATCTGCCTGTCAGGATAAGTGTAATAATAATTTTGATATTTTTCATCCCCGGTCATGGCCTTTTTTGCCTATTCAAAATCGTCCGAAGTATGATTAACCACAAAATTGAGCATCAGTATGGTACTATTCTTCTTAGCTTGTTTAGTAAAAGTAAAAAAATCTTCTTTTGTGCCGTATTTGGAATCTATTTCATGGTAGCTGTTTACCGCGCATACCCGCCATCGTTTTCTCCTGAAGGTCTTTTGGTAATAGGGATTAGATGAAGAAAATTCACCCCTAACTCGTCAAAATAGGGAAGTTTTTTATGTAAGCCTTGTATGTTTTTATTAAACAGGTCAACGTATAATTACATCCCTACCAACTGCTCACTTTGATCCCAATTTCCGGCTTGTAAACGTTCTAGGTCTAAATTTTTCAGTTC
This sequence comes from Maribacter sp., assembly GCA_047650615.1. Lineage (GTDB taxonomy): Bacteria > Bacteroidota > Bacteroidia > Flavobacteriales > Flavobacteriaceae > Maribacter. The sequence continues at coordinate 6,847 of JBLHNI010000056.1, read as the reverse complement.
TTTAGGTCTGTTAGAAAACAGTTCTTATGTACGGTTTAAAAGCTGATGAAAAAATAGCTCACTCTCCTCCTTTGGGTAAAGTGAGAAAAATAGGGAACTGATAAGAGACAAGTTGGTAGAGAGTCGTAACTGAAAAAAGTCTTCAGGGCTAACTGCATTTTTTTTGAACCTTTTGGAGGTTATTAAGCGATGCAAAGCGGCTTGATTCATATTAAGAAACTAATTGGTTTTGATAGGGTAATGCCTCTATGGCACCAAAATTAGTAGTGGTAACGGCACCTGCTTTGTTGGCCATAGCAACCATTTCTGTAAGGCGATGTTCTTCCTTTAAAATAGTTCCCCAATTAGATTGGGCTGCAACCTGTTGCAGAAGACATCCTATAAAGGCATCTCCTGCTCCAGTAGTATCTATGGGTGTTACAGCAATGCTAGGGATGGTTTTTCTGTAGTTTTTTGTGCTAAGCAAGGTTCCTTCGCCGCCAAGGGTAACCACTATGGTTTCTGTCCCAATCTCGTGTAGTACGTCACAAGCTTCTTTCAAATCGGTCTTGCCGGATAATAATTGGGCTTCCTCCAAGCTAAATTTGCATAGATGTGATTTTTGGATAAAGGGCATGCATTTTTTAATGAACTGCTCTTCTTTATTTTTCCAGAGGTCCTCACGATAATTTGAGTCAAAACTAATGAATGAATTTTGTGTAAGCGCGTCAAAGAAATAGCGCCCGTAAGCGTCTTCCAAGTTTCCTCCCAACAGCGCTGTAGCGGCTCCAAAATGAACCATATTGCCACTAAATTCTTTTTTTAAGGAGGAGTCGTATTTTAACTCCCTGTCGGCACCGCGACTAAAAACAAAGTCTCGCTCTCCAGCTGCATCTATAGATACAAAGGCTAGAGTCGTGAAGGTTTCGGACTGTTGTGCCTGTGAGATATCTACGTTTACGTTGTCTAATATATTCAAAAGAAATGCTCCAAAGGGGTCGTCTCCTACACAGCCTACAAAAACACTTTTACCATTTAGTTTACTGATGGCACACGCTACGTTAGCTGTTGCACCACCGGCTTTTTTTGTAAATTCTTTGGCTTTGGATAAGTTATTCCCCTGATTCTTCGCAACAAAATCTATCAGCAATTCGCCGATACAAAATACCTTTTTCATGTAGATAATATTTACAAGGGAATACACTCCCTTATACAAAGTAAACAGAAAAAACAGCTTGTTCTTTATTTTGTTGCGAATTATTCATTTTTTGAGGTTTCACTTGTTGCGAAAACGATGTAAGGGGGTCATTACCAATAATATAAATACCTATACCCTAGTTGGATGTTTGGAAATTCCCAACCTTTTTAGTTCATTTTAAACACTTCAAACGATTAACATATTTGATGAGATTAAGAAGAAACTAAGTCACGAGTTTATAGATGTTATCGAATGGTTGGACACTAGCAATAACACTATTGTTCACCGTTTTGAGCGTTATCAGAACAAAATAAGGAAGAATGCCCAGTTGATTGTTCTTGAAGGTCAAACCGCAGTATTTATCAACGAAGGCCAATTCGTTGATGTTTTTACTGCAGGCACGTTTGTCTTAAACACTCAGAATCTTCCTATTCTAACCACACTAAAGGGTTGGAGATATGGATTTAATAGTCCGTTTAAAGCGGAGGTCAATTTTGTAAATACCCGATTATTTATTGATAAAAAAGGGGGAACAAAGAATCCGTTCATGTTAAGCGATGACCGCTTTGGGTTGGTAGAAATCCGTGCTTTTGAACCTATAGTTTTAGAATAAATGATTGAGGAAAATTCGTCGTTTATACGGACGAAAATTTTACGAATTATGAGGTAAACGAGCGTTTAAAAAGTTTGATTGTTACTCGTTTTACGGATACCGTGGGCGAGGTAAATTTAGCAATAGAATTATACGCTGCTAATACCATCGAGCTTTCCGTAACTTGCCAAACTGTAATGCAACCACAGTTTGGTCGTGCAGGAATAGAATTAGGGAAAGTTTATAAAGAGAATGTTTCCATTCCAAAGGAGCTTAAAAAATAAATCTTTTGAGTATAGCCGGTTGGATAAATTGGATATGACCAAATTGGCGCAATTTAAACCTAAAAAGGCAATGGGATTGGCCGCTGCAAACGAGGAAGGTACGGTTGGTGCTCGAATGGGAATGGGTTTTGTTTGGCACAACAAATGGGGCTTAATGGACCAACCCTCAGGTCAGCCGTTTGGAGGGCAACCACAACACTCGCAGCAGACCTCGCCCCCGCCTGTTCCGCTTTAGGTTAGTTATTTTCATGCCGCAAACGGACAGCAGAGCGGCCCGGTTTCTTTTGATAAACTAAAAGAGCTTTTTGCTAATCGGACCATTCATAGGGATTCTTTGGTTTGGAAGCAGGGTATGACGAATTGGACCGCGTTAAAAGAAGTGGAAGAACTAAAATTATTCTTGGTCGGTAATACACGGTAGCCGTTACCAACTGCCTAGTAATCGCATATCATGTAAAAGTAAATGTTTAGGTTTTTGCTTTAGCATACCGCCCATGGAAAAAATCCAAGAAACAGAACATAAAAAAGCATGTGCCAGCTGCGCTGCGGAACTGAAATTTAAATCAGGTTTCCACCAACTCAATTGCGAGTATTGCGGCTGCGAGGAATTTATAGCACCTTCCAAAAGTAGTTTTTAGGAGTTGGAGCTTGCTCATTACCTAAAAATAGTGGGAGAAAACGCCTATACGGAAACCATTGAACTTTTACATGGTAAGAGCTGTGGAGCCAATCAGCATGTAGAGGAGAATTATAAATCACTGTACTGTGTGTATTGCAGCGAACCCATTATCCGTGAGGATATTGAGCAAGAGGGTTGGATATTACCAGATGCCCTGGTTCCGTTTAAATTGGATACTAAAAAGCTAAGGGTGTTTTTAAAGTTTGGGTAAGCCGTCTATGGTTTGCTCCGAATAATTTAAAAAGGGCTGCATGGACTTGTGAGGCTAACCTTTTCGTTTTTTACCAAGGGCAACGAGTCGACTATTATTACGAAACCCAAACCTACAATAGTTACAAAGGAAAGCGAACACGACAGGGGCGTAAAACCAAATGATCTTATGCAGCCGGCAATATAGAGGGTTTTATAGACCATATCCTTATCAATGCTTCCCAGAAAAAAAGAAGAGATATACCATCAGGTGTTGCTTTTTGGAATTTAAAGGAATTGCTAGGTTTCAATTCTAAGTATCTATGAGGTTTTGTAACCGAAAAGTATACCGTATCACTCAAAGAAGGCCATCATCAGTCTCTTGAAGAGACCAAGCACAGGACTGATAATTGGATACTAAGGAATATTGGAGGAGACACCCAACCTATTTCCAATGCAGAGATTAAATTATCCGAAGAAACCTTTAAGCAAATTTTACTTCCCGTGTACATCACTTCGTATCGATACAATGAAAAAGAATCCCATTTTTATATCAACGGACAAACAGGGTTTTTAAGAGGAACCCGTCCTTATTCTTTTTGGAAAATTTTCTTTTTAGTTCTTTTTATCCTTGTGGTCATAGGAGTAATAGCGATTTTTGCAGAATGACAGACAAAAGAACCTTGGTAATCGGGGATATTCATTCCGGACTAAAAGCTTTACAACAGGTTTTGGAAAAAGCTGAAGTATCTACAGAGGATACCTTAATTTTTTTAGGGGATTATATAGATGGCTGGAGCCAAGCTGTAGAAACGGTAGACTTTCTGTTAGCATTAGACCAAAAGCATAATTGTGTTTTTCTTAGGGGAAACCATGATGCCCTTTGTCATGAATGGTTGGTTGGGGCATCTGATAATCCAATGTGGTTTAAGCATGGAGGTGAGGCTACGGTAAATTCGTATAAGCAAATAGTCAAAGGAACGAAGGACAAACACATCGAATTTTATAAAACCTTAAAAAATTATTATCTTGATGATAGGAACAGGCTTTTTTTACACGCCGGGTTTACAAATTTAAAAGGGGTAAATTATGAATATTCCGAGGTATCGTTTTACTGGGATCGTACCCTTTGGGAACTGGTGCTTTCCTTAAACCCGAGTTTACAAGCGGGAGATGCCCTCTATCCTAAACGATTGTCACATTACAAAGAAATTTATATAGGGCACACACCTGTTACACGATTAGGAAAGACGACACCGCAGAACGCAGCAAACGTGTGGAATATAGATACCGGAGCTGCATTTAAAGGACCGTTGACTATAATGGATGTAGATTCTAAAATATATTGGCAAAGCCGTCCTGTTTACACTTTTTATCCAGCGGAACAGGGTAGAAATTGAAAATTGAGATAGTTTTACTCGTAATTTGGTTAATAATAACGAACTTTGATAAAAAAGGGAGATATGTCAGAAAAAAACATAAGATTAGAGGTAATGCAGGCCATAGAGCCAGAAGTGGAGGGTTTTATGGATAATTTTCTAATTAAACCAGAAGATATTTGGCAGCCCACTGATTTTTTACCGGACCCACAAAGTGATGGCTTTTTAGATCACGTAGAGCAGCTGCGCGAAGAATCCAAAGAATTGGGTTACGATTTTTGGGTTACCATGGTAGCTGATACCATAACGGAAGAAGCATTGCCAACCTATGAGTCTTGGTTAATGGATGTAGTAGGTATTGATCAGCACGGTGAGAATAAAACCAATGGATGGGCCAAATGGGTACGTGCTTGGACCGCAGAAGAGAATCGCCATGGCGATGTGCTCAATAAATACCTTTATTTATCTGGCAGGGTAAACATGAGGGAGATAGAAATTACCACCCAACATTTAATTTCCGATGGTTTTGATATTGGAACCGACAGGGATCCGTATAAAAATTTTGTTTATACTTCGTTCCAGGAATTGGCTACTAATATTTCGCACAAACGTGTGGGTCAAATGGCGAAGAAAAAAGGAAATGTCCTATTAGGGAAAATGTGTACCATTATAGCAGGAGATGAAATGCGTCACCATTTGGCATATAGGGAATTTGTAAAAACCATATTAGAGCATGATCCTAATGGTATGATGTTAGCCTTTGCAGATATGATGAAACAAAAGATTGTGATGCCAGCTCATTTTTTAAGAGAATCTGGAGGAACTATTGGAGCCGCTTTTGAGAATTTCTCTAACTGCGCACAGCGCCTAGGGGTTTATACGGCACACGATTATATTGAGATTCTAAGTAAACTAAATAGTTTCTGGGAAATTGATGCTGTTAGAGGTCTTAACGATGACGCGCAGAAGGCAAGAGATTATTTGATGAAACTTCCAGAACGGTTGGAGCGTATTGCTACAAGAATGAAGTTTCCCGAAGATCAGTACCATTTTAAATGGGTAGAGGCAAACGGCAGATTATAAAAGAAAAAAGGATATAAATTAAAAATCCCGATTCCATATGGAATCGGGATTTTTAATTTATTATGCTACCACTTTCCGTGGTTGTGTTCGTCTTGCCATTTCAACAATTGCTTCCATTTTCCTTCGTAAGCCATTTTGCATTGCATTGGCCAAGAGGCCGGATCGTGTACTTGGTATCGTTTGCCACCACCGTCAAGTACTTTTTGGCAGTCGGCAACGGTTGCTTCGGAAAGTGATTTCCATGTTTTAATACCTGCATCTTTTAGCATACCTTCTATCTTTGGACCAATACCTTCAACAACCTTTAGGTCGTCTTGTTTTATTGTCTTACCTAATACTGCTTTTGCCACGGCTGCATCAAAAGGGAAGGATGCTATTGCTGCCCCGGCGGTAAAAGATGCTGCGGAAGCTCTAAGATTTGCACTAGTACTTACCTTTTTATTACAGGCATCCAAATCTGCTTGTAGCCGCGAATTTATATCTTCTAGAGGTTTTAATTTGGCAGAATTGTCAATGGTCGTGTCGCCTCCACGCCCTAGCAAATAGCCAAGAATTCCACATATTGCTCCTACTAAGAGGGGAACCATCCAGCACCAGACATTCATATTTTCAAAATCCATTTTATCTTCTTTTAAGTGTTAGTGTTTATTTAGTTTAATGTAACTATGGGTCTTCTATTTTTGGTTCTTCCTTCTTCCGTGGCGTTACTTTCTACGGGGTCTATTTGTCCTTTGGAAGAGGTATTGATTTTAGCGTCAGGAATTCCATTTCTCATGAAATATGCTTTGCCAAAGTTAGCTCTGTTCAAACCAAGTTTTGTATTGGTAGCTGCTACGCCCGTATTATCCGTTGCCCTACAATATTTGCAGCAGTACTTTCTACTTTATCCAGATATATTGAGATGTCTGCAACTTTTTAGCATTGTTCAGCTGATGGGTTTATTGAAGCATCCGCTGTATCAAAATAAAGCACTAGTGGATTTGCCTTAAAATTATCGTAGAGTGCTTTATGTTCTTGAGCTGCTGTTTCTGATTCCCTTGAAATGCTGTATACTATAGAGCCAAGACAAATTCCGCCATCCGGCACCATACCGTCCATGAGTTTGGCCATGGTGTCCATACTTGCCGATGAGATGTCGTTGGAGACCAAATGATTTTTAACTGTATTGGCACGTGCCAATCCAAGCTTTGGGAATGCGAAGTCATTTGTTTCATCACTTTTATAGTAGCCAGTGATGTTTGTCACTTTTCCAACATTTTCTAACAAAAAGCTTTTAGCCATTATACTTGTATTCAAAGGCATCAATATAGCAGATGACGATGTATTAAAGGTAGTGTTGCTGTTTTCGTTGTACGAATATGACCATCACTAAATGCATGCAAATAGGTAAAAGCTTGGCTCCGGTGTTACGGAACTACCGCTTCTTTTGGAGGCTCCTCGATTTAGCTAGCGTCACATTCGCCG
>JBLHNI010000055.1:0-14040 GCA_047650615.1 Maribacter sp. | reverse complement strand
CACAAGAGGATTTGATTCGAATTTCTAGGTTTTATGATCTGGCACCCGAAAATCCTCCTGTAGATATGGCAGAGGCCTTAAAACATTTGCCTATTCAGGATATCTTGAAGAACATCAACGGAAAAAAGGAAGTTTTTGACAAGATGGTGCGTCGAAAGCCAAATGACCCGGATTGGTTTACTGGCGGAATTTACCATGACGATATGGAGATTGCTATGCCAAGTTTCTGGTTTGCTTCCTGGTATGATGTGAGTATCACACCAAATCTGAGCCTTTTTAATCATGTACACAACAACGCCAAAGATTCCGAAGTACGGGACAATCAGTATTTGGTGATTGCACCTACACTGCACTGTGCCTATACAAGGGCTACGGAAAATACTATTGTTGGGGAACGCAGCGTAGGAGATGCCCGTTTAAATTATGACGCACAGATATATGCTTGGTGGGATTTATGGCTGAAAGGAGAAACTAATGATTTTAAGGAAAAAACGCCCCGTGTACAGTATTATACTATGGGTAGCAACAAATGGCAATCTGCCGAGCAATGGCCCCCAAAGGATAGTAAAATGACCACCTACTATTTAAACAGTGACGGAAACGCGAATACGCTAAACGGGAGCGGAACCCTTTCTACGAAAAAGCCTTCCAAAGACAAACCGGATACCATTATATATGATCCTATGAACCCAGTTACCTCCTACGGTGGTAACGTATGCTGTACAGGAAATGCCGTAAAAGGAGGTGCTTTTGACCAGCAGGTAATGGAAGAGCGTGATGATATTTTAGTCTATACTACAGATGTACTTAAAGAAGGTATCGAAATTACTGGATTCATTGAGTCGACTTTATTTCTTTCTTCGGATGCAAAGGATACCGATGTCACCATTAAAATTATAGATGTGTATCCTGATGGGCGCGCATATAATTTGGATGAAACCATACAACGCGTAAGGTACCGTGAAGGGTATGAAAAAGAGGTATTTATGGAGGACGGAAAGGTCTACCAAGTAGATTTGACACCCATGGCTACCAGTAACTATTTTGAAAAGGGACATCGTATTCGCATTGAGGTTTCGAGTAGTAACTTCCCAAGATTCGCGAGAAACTTAAATACAGGTGGTAACAATTACGATGAAGTTGAGGGTGTTGTAGCGACGAACAAAATTCACCATTCTAAGGTATATCTATCGCAAATTAAATTACCCATGAGGAAATAAAAATGTGTAGTACTGAGTAAATTACCCGTAAAACTGAGCATTTTTAATACTTATCTGAAAGTCACGTTTTTTGCACTTTAAATGCCGTGTATAATGATTATTTGATTTAACGGTTAAATCAATATTTATGGTTGGAACAAAAATAACCCCTATTCCAAGACGTTACCTAGTTTTACTATGATGGTAGGCTTTACTCCACATTACGGAAAAACGGAACCACCAATCATTTCATTATCACTTGGTTTTTCGAACCAAGTTTCCATAAAATCAAAATTGTACTTGCTTACTTCAAACTCGAAAGTAGCTCCTTTTTCCTCATTTCTTTGTTGAACCCTTTTCCAACGTGTTTGTTTCGATACATCTAAAAAGTGAAGTGTTATTGGATAATTATGCGTGGCAGCAAATTCTCTAAACTTCTCCCGATGCTTAAATTTTGACAAGCCCAAATCGAGTATAGCATCTATCTTGACGGTTTCTAGTTGTTGTATCAGATGCATTATAATTGTTTCTGAACGGTCTATTCGCTCTAGAAACCATTGCAATCCATCTGCGGGCTTTTTATCCGGAAGAAATAAGGTGTTGTTCCAAGTATCGATAGAAAATAGAACTCCTTTCGTTTTTTCTTTTAATTCGTTGGCATAGGTCGTTTTTCCTGAGCCTGTGTTTCCAACTATTAAGTGAATCATCTGTATTCCTTATTATTTTAAAATCTATGCCTTAGTTGAACTAATAACCCCAAGCAACAGAAACCATCAATCAAACAAATCTGAAGATAAATACCGATCACCTCTATCGCATATAATTGATACGATTACGCCTTTGTCCAACTTTTTAGCCAAACGCAATGCTACTGTGGTGGCACCACCACTGCTCATTCCTGAGAAAATCCCTTCTTCTTTTGCTAAGCGCTTGGCCATGGCACGGGCATCCGCTTCGCTGACTTCCATAACACGGTCTACTTTTTTAGCATCGAATATTTTAGGAAGATATGCTTGTGGCCACTTACGAATCCCGGGAATCTTGGAGCCATCGGTAGGTTGTACACCCACAATTTGTATATTAGAATTTTGCTCCTTTAGATATGTAGAAGTACCCATAATCGTACCCGTTGTGCCCATGGAGCTTATAAAGTGAGTTACGCTACCCTGGGTATCCCTCCAAATTTCAGGTCCTGTAGTTTTATAGTGCGCTTTCCAATTATCAGGGTTAGCAAACTGATTTAGCATAACGCATCCGTCGTTTTTTACCTTAGCTTCCGCATAATCCCTTGCACCTTCTATGCCAACCTCAGATGGGGTAAGGGTTACTTTTGCACCATAAGCACGCATGGTCTGCACACGCTCTTTGGTAGCGTTTTCTGGCATTACCAATTCTATGTCCAAACCGTAGATTCCTGCAATCATTGCAAGGGCTATTCCTGTATTACCACTGGTAGCTTCAATGAGCTTATCACTTGTATTTATACTGCCGCTTTGGAGTCCGCTTTCAATCATATTTAGTGCTGCACGGTCTTTCACGCTTCCTCCTGGATTATGTCCCTCCATCTTAAAAAGTAAGGTAACATTCGGATTAGTATTTAAAATACGGGAGGCGACCAAGGGTGTATTCCCTATAAGGTCAATTAGAGTTTGAGACATTGGGAAGTGTTTTTATTTTTATTTCTGGGGTATGAAAGACCGTGGAATTAGCAGGAACAGATGTTGTTAACCAAGCGTTTCCACCAATGATGCTATTGGCTCCAATGACTGTATTACCACCCAAAATAGTAGCGTTGGCATAAATGGTAACGTTTTCCTCAATAGTAGGATGACGTTTGGTCTTTTGAAGGTGCTTTGCAACAAAAAGTCCGCCAAGGGTAACACCTTGGTAAATCTTAACATGGTTTTTAATAATTGCCGTTTCGCCAATAACGACACCTGTACCATGATCTATGTGAAACGAATTGCCAATTTGTGCCCCTGGATTTATATCCACGCCAGTTTGTCTATGGGCGTATTCGGTCATTAATCTTGGAACCAAGGGAAAGCCAATAGCATACAGTTCGTGTGCCAGTCTGTAAATAGCTATGGCATAAAAACCGGGATAGGCCATATATACTTCCTCTATTGATAGGGAAGCGGGGTCACAATTTACTGTTGCTTCGGCATCCATGTTTAATTTTTCTAAAATTTCAGGCAGCTTTCGTACATAATTCTCCCATACTTTTTTACAAGGTTTTTCGCTCTCCCAACAAGCAAGGTCTACCAATTTATCAAACTGTTTTTCTAATACCTTGAGATTCTCCGCAACTGGTGTTTCAATGTCGAATAGCGTATAAAAAAGTGTATCTGTAAAGGTTTCTGCTTGTTTTTTTAACCGAAATCTCAGATTTGGTTGCTTCTTATGTTCGTTGATTTTTTCTATGATATATCTATGATCCATAGTATTGGCTTAGGCCTCAAAATTAACCATTAAATCAAAAGTGCTAGGTAGCAAATGGTTAACTTTAGCTTAAAATAACAAGACCTAAGTCGTATGTTACACCCTACAATTACCAAGAGTACCCTAGATTTTTTAAATGAACTTAAAAAGAATAATAATAGGGATTGGTTTACCGAGCAAAAAAAAACGTTTAAGACCCATGAATCTGAAATAAAATCCTTTTTGAATGCGGTAATGGAACTCATGCGTGCTCACGATGAAATAGAAAAATTGAAGGTCTTTCGTATTTACAGGGATGTACGTTTTTCTAAGGATAAGACACCGTACAAATATAACTTTTCAGGTTCTATGTCGCGTGCCGGTAAGGAACGCAGGGGCGGTTATTATATACACATACAACCCAAAGGTAGTTTTCTTGCTACCGGATTTTGGAATCCAGAAAAGGAAGATCTCTTTAGAATACGAAAAGAATGGGAGGTAGATGCCTCGGATTTTCGTGATATTCTAAACGATAAAGGTTTTAAAAGTGTTTGGGGCGATTTGGCAGGTGAGGAGCTAAAAACAGCTCCTAAAGGTTTTGATAAAGAAGATCCTAATATTGACCTTATCCGAAAGAAACAGTTCATTTTTGTAAAAACCTTTACAGATGCACAAGTAACTGCACCTGATTTTGCACAATCCATTGATGCTACTTTTAGGGAAATTCGTCCCTATTTTAATTTAATGAGCAACGTTCTTACGACCAATCTTAATGGAGAATCGCTATTGGAGTAAGGAAGCCTACTCGAAGTACTGCATTTGATCTTGTAAGCGCTTTACCGCCATGCTCATCATTCTTTTGTTCAAGGCTGATGAATTCTTCCTATAGTCTTCGTATTCTTCTAAGGTAAAGTGTCCTAAAATCATACCTTTTAAGGAGTTTCGATATTTTATATCCTTTTGTACTGCATTCGCTATGTAATCTAACCGCGCTTCTTTCTTAAGTTCATGGAAGCGATTTTTAGCCTTTACAATATAGTTTTGGAAGGATACCAATAATAAATCGTTTTGTAATTTAAGGATAGGACGTAGGGTTTGGTTCTGAAAATGTTCCTGTTCGCTCATGTTGGGTAGTATTCTAGCGTTTGTAATAACAGGTCTTATTTCTAATAATTTCAAAGATCTCTCATTCATGATTGCAGCTTTTTATAAAGATACCCAATCGGTTAAGGTTCCCCTTTTATGTAGAAAGAAGTTTTAAAAGGGTTATAAACATTGGTGTTATTTTTGATATTTTATTGCCAAAAAAAAATCTCCATCCCTTACAGTATGCGTACTAAAGGGTTTTAATTTTTAATTTATGGCATTTCAGATTGATAATAATAAGCTCGCACAATTACTAAATCATCACAAACAGCTATAGATACGTTCCTTTTTGATAAATATGCAGGCTAAATAGGAAAAAGGTGATTTTGACATTGTTTTTAGGTCTAATTTTGACCTATCAAAATTTATTACTATGAAATTCCATACTAGAAAATTAGTTAAACCTGAAGACTTGAACTCGAATGGAACCCTCTTTGGCGGTAAGGTTTTGGCTTGGATAGATGAGGAAGCCGCCCTGTACACCATAGTGCAACTTGAAAACGCAAAAATAGTCACCAAATATATTTCGGAAATTAATTTTATGAGTGCCGCAAAACTAGGCGATGTCGTCGAAATTGGCATAGAAGTAGTTAAGTTTGGCAAAACATCCTTAACGTTAAACTGCGAAGTACGGAATAAGATGAACCATGAGACTATCATTACCGTTGACAATATTATCATGGTAAACTTAGGCGAAAACGGTAAGCCTTCACCTCATGGAAAAACAAAAGTAGAATTTGTGAAAGACCGTTTGGCATCTGCAGAATAAGTGCTTAGCCCCTATCCTTAAGACATTGTTTTGGACACAGCTTGCACCTCATCTAAAACTCTAAGCAGATTACCGCTCCATAATTGTTCTATTTCTTGCTCGGTATAACCACGTTTTACCAGTTCCAATGTCACGTTAAAGGTTTCGGAAGCATCCGACCAACCTTCGATACCACCACCACCATCAAAATCCGAACTGATACCAACATGATCAATTCCCATAAGCTTTACCATGTAATCGATATGATCTATAAAATCCGAAACCGTTACTCCTTCGGGAGCATCCGGGTTTTTGGTGGCGATATCGTTTCCGATTAGGACCACTTTAGGATAATTCTCCATAAAAGCCCCTTTTTGAGTATCTGTCAAGCTGCTAAGCTGTGATCTCTCAAACCATTCAAGGCCAAGTGAATCAGCAACTTGTTCGTAAATTCCTTTCATAAAGGCTGCTTTAGCCTCGTGTTTTTCAGTATTCAAATATGAACTAAAGGCTACAGTCTGTACAACACCTCCATTTTGCTTCATGAGCATAAGTTGTTCATCGTCCAAATTTCTACTGTGGTCGCACAAGGCACGGGCAGACGAGTGGGAAGCAACTATTGGTGCTTTAGAGATAGCTATCATTTGCTTCATGGCCACTTTAGAAGGGTGAGAAACATCAATCATGATACCAAGTCGGTTCATTTCTATAACAGCTTCCTTTCCTAAATCACTTAAGCCATTATGCAGCCAAACTGAATCCTTTTCGCCAGTGTTGGAATCGGAAAACTGGCTATGTCCATTATGGGAAAGCGAAATGTAACGCGCACCTAAATCATGATACTCTTCAAAGGCAGAAATATTTTCACCAATAGGATAAGCATTTTCTACACCAATCATAGCTACTTTTTTACCGGAAGCTACAATACGACGAACATCGTCAGAGCTATAGGCAAGTTCTATTTTATCTGGTGCATACTCCTCGCAAAACCTGTGTATTGCAGCAAATTTGTCCATTGCATTTTCTTTAGCTTTCGCATAACCTTCGGCATTTAAGGAATCCTGTCCGGTATATACAATCAACCAAGCAACATCCAACCCGCCCTCTTCCATCTTTGGAAGATTAATCTGTGTATCTAGACGTTGGGTGTAATTTACCGAGTCCGTAAAATTTTTGGTATTTATATCATCGTGGGTGTCCAAGGTGATAGTGTTTTCATGAATTCGTATTGCGCGTTCTTCTGTGGTTTCCATTACTTTGGTTTTCTTCTCATTACAAGAAAATAAGGTTAGAGCGATAACTATGCAGCCAATTACTTTCATTTGTGGTTTTTTTATACCTACAAATAAACCGTTTTCACAACAAAAAAGGAAGCTTAGCAAACATTTAATTGCTCAAGGCACTCTAATACTGGATTTTTAGGTCGAATTGTATTACAAAACTCTAGAAAACAAGGAATACTAACCTATGTCCAAACTAAAAACTAAAGATTTAATTTGTCAACTTTCTGATTTGGAAACATCCTTGAATGGTTTTTCTTTTGAAGAATTAAGCACACTAGAAGCCAAAACTTTAAAAAACTCCTTTAATCGATTTAAAACACAGCTAAATAATCAAATATTTGGTACGGATAGAATCAATGAAAAAGAGTTTACTACCAATGAAATTACTACATTACCAACACCAGGCCAAGATAATAAGCTGATTGCCCATGTGAGCCATGAAATAAGAACACCGCTAAACGGTATCATTGGTTTTACAAATTTACTTAGGGAAGAAAAGCTTACTGAAGGGCAGTTTAAAATAGTGGAGGCGATACAATCTGCCTCTTATAATCTCATGGAGATTATTAACGAAGTCTTAGAATACTCTAAACTTACAGCTGGCATAGAGGATTTTGATTCGGTAGACTTTAATTTGCATGGATTGCTTAAGGACGTTATGTTTCTATGTCAAACACTTATCGTTGATAAATCGGTCACCCTAAATATTGATATAACTCCTGATGTTCCGAAAATCCTGATTGGCGACCCATCCAAGTTATCGCAAATATTACTTAACCTTTTAGGAAATGCCATCAAGTTTGTTGAAAAGGGTCAGATAAGCCTTTCAGTGGCCGTAACCAAACAGAAGGAGGGAACCCATATGTTACAGTTTTCGGTTAAGGATACTGGTATAGGTATATCCAAAGAACAACTAGATCATATTTTTGAAAGTTACAAACAGGCAGAGAAAGATACCTTTCACAAGTATGGAGGATCTGGTCTAGGGTTAAGTATCGTAAAGGAAATTATTGAGAAGCAAGGTGGTTCGATTGCGGTAACAAGTATATTAGGTGCAGGAACAACCTTCAAATTCCTTATTCCCTTTCGCAAAGGAAATATTCAAAACATACCTAAGAATAAACCAAAACCTATTAGCACCCAAAAGGGTAAAGAGCTTTTAGGTGGCACTAAAATATTAGTTTTTGAGGATAATGAGCTTAATCAACATCTTATTAGCGAACAGTTAACTAAATGGAACTGTATTATCCACGTGACTGCAAACCCTAAAGAAGGTCTTACTCTTTTAAAAACAGAGGAAATAGATATTGTTCTTATGGATCTTAAAATGCCCGAAATGAGCGGATTCGAAATTTCGAAAATCATCCGCTCTTTACAAGACACTAAGTTAAACCAGGTGCCTATCATTGCATTTAGCGCAGATTTTACGGCACAAGACCAAGAACATTGTTATGAGTCCGGTATCAACGACTTTTTATTAAAACCATATACCTTAAACGAGCTGATGATCAAACTATTAAAAAGAAAAAAAGAGCGAAACCTTACACAGGCTAGTCTTAGGTTGTTAAAACAGGAGTCCATCATCTCAATCGAACAAAAAAAGGAAACACTTGAACTTAGCTCACTGCTAAAGGAATGCGATGATGAAATAGAAATGCTAGAAGAGCTCGTACGTCTTTTTAAACAAAATATATATGAGTTCATTGGTGCAGTTAAAATTGCGATTAGTAATAAAAATTTTGAAGAAATCTATCAAGCGTCTCATAAAATAAAGGCAGGATTGGCCCTTATGAACACCAATGATTTAAAAAGGCTCATTGTAGGAATGGAGGAAGGTGCAAAAAATACTGAACTAGCAAAAATCGAACTACTATTTGCACAGTTTTTAGTGCAATACCCGCTAAAAGAGGCCCAAATAGATAAAGAATTGAAAAAATTAAAGAAGTGCTAAACATGAACGAAAGAACAATTCTTTTGGCCGATGATGATGAGCTTTTAGCCTCTTTACTAAACTTTAGGTTAGAAAAGGCTGGGTATACTGTAGATCATGTATTGGATGGGAAAGAGGTTAAAGAATACTTGTCCCATTCTATACCAGCTATAATTGTTAGCGATATCATGATGCCCTATTTTTCTGGTATAGAACTAATTAACTATGTTAGAAAGGAGCTGTTATCCCAAACTCCCATTATAATTATTTCATCTGCTAGTAACGAAGAAAATATCTTGAGCGCCTTTGAATTGGGTGCGAATGACTTTATTTCAAAACCCGTAAGTCCGTCCGAGCTATTGGTTAGAATAGAAAGAGAAGTTAATAAATCCCATATTTGATTTTTATTCGGAAGACATATACGCTAAACGCCTTAATTAGTGCCCCAAAAATCCCAACAGATTTTTTATGGGCGCTATCGCTATTTTTTGTTGTGTTAGCACTTGTATATTTTGTTTCAGTATTCTTTTTTAGGAATAGGCTTTCCAGGCTTGGAAAACTTATTATGGCTAAAAGAAAGGTGTTTTCTCCCATGATATGTGAATTCTTGTTTTTTGAGGAAGACGGGGAAAAGAAAGAGAAAATAAACTACATAGATTTAAAGATTCAAATACGGGAGCTTATAAAAAATCCTTTTGACAGAGAAGTGCTTACAGCAGTACTTTTAGACCTTAGGAAGGATGTTACTGGGAAAACGAGAACCGAGGTGTTTCGGGTTTATCAAGATTTAGAGCTTCATAAAGACGCCTATAACAAGTTGAACAGCTGGCGCTGGGAACTGGTCTCTAAAGGGATTTTTGAGCTCACCCAAATGGAAGTAAAAGATTCCTATAGTTTAATAACCAAATTTATTAATGACAAAAGGTCTACCATAAGGAAACAAGCAGAAATAGCGACTGTAAGCCTTAAGAAAGATGGTATTAATTATTTCTTAGACCATACTAGATATAAAATATCGGAGTGGCAACAATTAAAGTTACTAGATGTGGTTCGTAATAAAACAGATTATGTGCCACCACCATTTAGACTTTGGCTTACCTCTAAAAATAACCATGTTGTACTATTTGCCCTCAGGCTCATTAAATACTACAACCAAAACGATGCAAGCGCTTCCCTTATTCAATTGCTTAGGCATAAGGATAATAATATTAAAAAGGAGGCGATTTTCTGTATTCGGGATTTTAATGTGACCGATGCCGTTCCGGTACTCAAAACCATATTTTGGAAATGTACCACGGACGTTAAAATGTTTATTCTTGAGGCACTCTCGCAGCTAGGCACCGATGATGATATTAGCTTCCTAGAAGATATAGTAACTAATGAAGTGGCTTTTACCGTAAAGGGAAAAGCCATAAGCGCTTTAAATACAATACATCCAGAGGGTGTACTTCCTACACAGGATATTGTTCCAACCGCGGACTATGAAGCTGATGCACAAGTCCCTGACGCTCCTATATTATCCAATAAGAAAAATGAGAGATATATCAAAAAACAAGAAGAACAATCAAATTTAAAAGACATTCCTGTGGCAGCAGAAATACTAATGAACAGTGTAAAAGGTGATACTTTACATTCCTTGGACATAGAACCCACTAAAATTTCGTTCTTGCCCATCGTTACAGAAGAGGTAGCTAAAATAGTTCTAAAACTAGAAGAGGAGGGATTAAAGGACGAAAATGTACATCAGAATTTGTTAGGCCTAAATGTTGATTTTGAAGAAATTTATACTTTATCTGTCGCAGAAGAACTTCACTTTGAATTTCTTCCTATAGTTACCGGAGAATTTCTTTCGAATAGAACAGCGACACAGTTGCGGAATGAATTGCCGGTATGGTTTGAGGAAGTTATTGTGTTGGATAAAAAAAATATGGAACAGAACAAAGTAGAGGAGTGTTTAGCTAATGAAATACTAGTGACCTCTGAGGAGGTAATAATTCCCTCAGATTCAGTATTAGAGACTACAAAGGCTGTTAACGATGCAGAAGCTAGGTTGGATGTTCCTTTCAAGGAACCAAAAATCAGCTTTTCAGATGCGATTATAGCGGAGGCCGTATCACATATTGCTGTTATCTATGATGTTTTAACGATTGAAAATGATACCAGTTCAAAAGATAGCATGTCAGAAATAGATTGGACCAGTGCTTTTAAAATTAAAAATATAGTATGTAAACAGGAAGCTAGTATCAAATATAAAACAGAAAACGAAATGGAGAAAAAACTATTGAATATTCCCAAACCCTTGTTTTATGATGCTACTGAACTCAAAACCACAGCCTTGTTAGAGACTATTGCCCAACTGGGAGACCATAGGGAAATACCATATTTGAATATGTTATTACAGCAGGAATCCAATGCTATGGTCAAAACGAGTATAGAAGAATTAATAGCAGCTTTTTCGATAACAGATGATATGTCTATATCTTCTGAACCTACCATCTCAAGCGAGCGGCAGAGTGTGTTTCATAGTCTTTTTGAAGTAAGTGACACCGAAGCAAAAATCATTTTACTCGATGAAATTGCAGAAGTGGGCGATGAGCAAGAAATATCATTATTGGAAAGCTTTGTTTTAGCTGACGATATACACTTAAAAAAAACAGCAAAAAAAGCATTAGAAAAGCTAATAACACGGCTTATGATTACCGGTAAAACAGCTACTTTGGAAGTACCCACCCTAGCGGAGGAAACAGATAGAATGTTTAGCCCCGATATCGATAATCTATTTACGGTAGACTTTGAATTGGCACCTGTGGTAAAGGAAAAGAATACAATAGCATATCAGCCTAGAGAGAACATGGATGGAAACACCTTGTTTGATCGATTATGTGCCATGTCAACTAATTTATATAATAAGGAATAATGAGTAGTGGCGCATTCGATATCATTCTAGAATATATCAACATCGTTTTCTTTGTATTTACGTTGGTGCTATTTCTTTTGTTTATAGGAATGGGTTATTTTTCTACTAGAAATTCTATTCATTACAGAAACAAAAATAGTTTCGGTGATATGTCCAAGCTAATGGCATCTCCTATGGCACCAAGTATTACTATTGTTGCTCCCGCTTATAACGAAGGACTTACTATAGTCGAAAATATTCGTTCGCTCATGTCCCTTAAATATGTTAATTATGAGGTAATGGTTGTCAACGATGGGAGCAAGGACGATACCCTTCAAAAAATGATTATTGCCTACGATTTGATAAAAATAGAACAGGAAATAGATCCTAATTGGAAATCAAAGACCATACGGGGTATTTATAAATCACCTCATAAGGCATTTTCTAAGCTCACGGTAATAGATAAGGAAAACGGTGGTAAATCGGATGCTTTAAATACTGGTATGGCCTTGTCCACTAATCAATATGTTGGGTGTATAGATGTTGATTGTCTTTTACTCCCAGATGCACTTTTGCATGTAGTAAAATCATTTTTCCAGCGTTCGGAGAAAAGGGTAATTGCCGTTGGCGGTGTTATAAGGGTGGCTAACTCCTGCATCATACAAGGTGGTCAACTAGAAGAAATCAAACTTCCTAGCAACTGGTTAGCGAGGTTTCAATTGTTGGAATACACACGATCGTTTATCCTAGGCCGAATGGCGTGGGGAAGAATTGACAGTCTGCTTATCATTTCAGGTGCTTTTGGTTTTTTTGATAGGGAGATTGCCTTGGCAGTTGGGGGTTATGATACCAACACCGTAGGTGAGGATATGGAAATCGTATTTAAGATGAGGCGGTATATGCATGTCAACAAGCTACCATATACCATTGAATATATTCCCGACCCGCTTTGCTGGACAGAAGTTCCGGAAGATCCTAAAATATTGATTAACCAACGCGACCGTTGGGCCAGGGGTAATCTGGAGACACTTTTTAAACATAAAGATATGTTTTTTAACCCTAAGTTTGGTAGGTTGGGCATGTTAAGTTATCCCTATTGGTTCTTTTACGAATGGCTTGCTCCATTGTTGGAATTTTTTGGGTTTTTCACCATCATCCTTTTCTATTGGGTCGGGATACTGAATTGGGATTTCTTTTTGGCGATAACAGCATCGGTCTATATTTTTTCTGTAATGTTTTCCTTTTACGCCATCCTTTGGGACGTGTATTCCTATAATGAGTACAACAAGACCAAGGATATTTTAATATTAATGCTTTGTGCCATAATTGAGCCTTTTGTCTATCATCCTTTTATGGTTTGGGCAGCTATTCGAGGTAATTATAAGAAACTGTTCAAGATAAAATCTGGGTGGGGTACACAGGTACGTAAAGGATTTGCTAAAGCAACTTAATTATGCAGATAGAAAAGCATAACATACCGCAAAATAGTAGAACATTAAAGGATTATATTCCTCTGGCGATTACATTCTTTGTGGGTCTCATCTTTTTATCTGTCTATCAAAATATAATACTTTATGTCACGGGTATACTAGACAGCGTAGTGAACAAAAGTCTCTTTCTTCATTGTTTACATCATCTAGGTTATGCTGCAGTATGTTCTGTAGTATTTGCGTTTTTATTTAATCTATTGGAAAACAAAAAAGCCAATCTTGGTTTTAAGGTGCTACGTTTTATTTTTGCTGTACTCCTTGTTATAGAGGGATTTCTAACTACTTATTTTATTGGTAATTATGAGCCATTGGGAGCTAATGTACTATTCGGTAGCAGTACTAGTCATATGCAGTTTAATACCATTAATGCGCTTATAGCCATTCTAGTTACCTTACTTACCTGTTATTTTTTATATCGATACACGGCACCGTTTTATAAGGTAATCAGTCGTATGTATCCGTTTACAATTATTTTGTTTAGTATGTTTTTGGCAACTTTATATTCCAATCGGAAACCTATCAATGAAAACAAAACCCAGCATCTTTTAGAAGCTATATACAGTGCTGTTTTTGATATAGATACCTATGAAGGTAGCGAAGAATATCCATTGGTAAGAGGGTATACTCCAAATAGTGATTTGGTTCCCTATTTTAATCTTATGATGGAAAAGCCCCATATTAAAATACTTATTGTAGAAGGACTTGGAACCGCCTTTGTTGATGAAAAAGGAGCTTACAGCGATATTATGCCTCATTTACGGGAAATGACTGGTGAATCGGTATACTGGCCAAATTTTCTAAGTAATACGGGAGAGGGTGAATCGGCGTTAGCGACAGTCATTGGTTCCTTACCATTTGGCGAAACTGGCTTTACAAATCTAGAGGGCTTTGCCCATAGACATACCTTGTTCAGTATTTTAAAACAAA
>JBLHNI010000054.1:0-14132 GCA_047650615.1 Maribacter sp. | reverse complement strand
AACTGCTCAAAACTTTGCCAAAATACGTTCCGTGATTGATACAACTATCAAAAATGGAATGAACGTCTTGGAAACAATGAAGCTTATAGCTAAATTAGAACGGTATAACGCATACTAGCTAGTTACAAATCTATATATCATGAAAACAGATTCACAGATTAAAATGGATGTGCAAGACGAACTGGATTGGGAGCCTAGCATTGATGAAACGAAAATTGGCGTGGCAGTTGACGACGGTGTCGTTACCCTTAGCGGAGAGGTTGATAGCTATGCAAAAAAAATAGCGGCTGAAAAAGCAGCTAAAAGCGTATACGGAGTAAAAGCAGTAGCGGAGGATATCATGGTAAAATATTCTTCAAGTTTTACAAGATCTGATACAGAAATTGCCAAGGCAGCCTTAAATGCTCTAAAATGGCATTCTTCCGTTCCTAATGATACCGTTATGGTCAAAGTAGAAAATGGCTGGGTGTACCTTACTGGTGAACTAAAATGGGATTATCAAAAGGATTCTGCAAAAAATGCCATAAAAGATCTGACAGGTGTTAAGGGAGTATCCAATGGCATTACCATAAAGCAAGATGTAAAGCCCTTTGAAGTAAAGGAAAAGATTGCAAAAGCTTTTGAACGATCTGCAGAAATAGATGCAAAAGGGATTACAGTAACTACAGATGGTCATACTGTTACCCTCAGCGGAAAGGTACATTCTATCAAAGAAAAAGAAGATGCCGAAAAAGCTGCTTTTAAGGCACCTAGTGTATGGCAAGTTAAAAACAAGCTCAGGGTACAATATTATACTGAATTTGCATAAATTCTATTAGCTGCTTCCGAGATTATAATTTTTTTAAAAGCCTCGACTTTTTATCTTTAGTTGGGGCTTTTGTATGAGCTTCATTAACAAAAAATTGTAATATGAAGATTATTTTATGGAGCGTAAACGGTATAAGGGCTGCCGTTAAGAAAGACTTTTTTCGAACGCTTCAAAATCTTGACCCTGATATCTTATGTCTACAGGAAACAAAAGCACAGAACAATGAAGTCTCAAATGCTATTGTCGTCTTTGGTCGGATACCAAGTCAATTCCAATTCTGCAGATAAAAAAGGTTATTCTGGAACGGCCTTTTTAACCAAAATACCTCTTTTGAATATCGAGGATGATATGGGTATAACGGAACACGATACCGAGGGGCGCGTATAATGTGCGGAATATGAAAATTTCTATTTGGTCAATGTCTATGTTCCAAACTCGGGACAATAATTAGATCGCTTGGACTACCGCCAACAATGGGATTCCGATTTCCTTATCTACCTTAAAAATCTAGAAAAGAAAAAACCCGTCATTACCTGTAGAGATTTTAATGTGGCGCATAGGGCTATCGATTTAAAGAACAATAAAGCCAATTATAATAAAACTGCTGGCTATACCCAAATCAAAATTGATGGTATGGATAATCTTATACGTTCTGGGTTTGTGGATACTTTCAGGCATTTAAATCCGTACCAAGTAGCGTATACGTATTGGAGCTATCGCTTCAAAGCTCGGGAACGAAATACAAGTTGGCGTATAGATTATTTTCTGGTTAGAAAATCTTTACTGAAAGATGTAAAAGCAATTACGATTTATTCAGATGTGCTTGGCTTAGACCATTGCCCAATAGGTTTGAAAATAGATATTTAAAATCAATCATGGTTTATAAAAAATTGTTGTAGCACACTCACTTGAAAATCACCTACGGCTACAATGTTCTTTAGGTTTATAGTTTGTTCAATCTCCTATCACTTAGAGTTTCTTAACGTAACCAAATACCATTTTTTTAAATTCTCTAAAATCGTTAGTAAACAAATCTATTCGCTCCCCAAGGCTACGGTGTTTTTCGCGATAGTCCCAGTCAGCAAGACCTTTTTCTCCCTTATATAAACGCGAGAGTAGCTGCTCATGTTCTATAACATCATCTGCCAAATAATCAAAAAGATTTTCATGAATCTTGTCTAAATTCTCTAACATTTTTCCATATGGAGATGTATTAGCTTCCTTTTTTTGAAGTAAATTTCCAAAAAATTTAGTTTCATCTTTCCAAAAAGCTATAGTTTCAAGCCACTCCCTACTTTCTTGATGCAGTACATCAAGACCCGCCCCTAACAATAAGGCTGTTTTCAAATTTTTAGTTGTTGTTTTCATGAGTTTGTATTTAGTATTATTCCGTTTTATAATTTATATCTTCAATATCAATTTGTTTGTTAGCCAAAGCAGCACACAAACTTTTTGAATATATCGCTTTACTTTTGGTATCGTCTTTAAAAGCTAGGTGTTGAACGCTGTGGTCTTAGTTTCCTTTCTAAAATGTGCTAAATCATAATAGGTACTCGCAACGAACAGATGAAAAGCTCATAGTTGTTTTTTATAATCCACAGTAGCTGTCATTATCAGGTTTTAGGATATCCTAAAAATGCAAACTTGTCTTTAAGTACAAAATGATATAAATCAGTATCACCTTTCTTAGAAAGAAAAACACAGAATAATGAAAAATAACCAAGACTGACTAGCATCATTTTGTAAAATACCTAGGTTCATTAATTTTATTGTCTATGATAGTTTAATCAGGGGATTTCCTTCTTCACGGAAATGGCTATAAAATTATATTTATATGAAATCGGATGCACAGATAAAACAGGATATATTAGATGAACTCGTATTTGAACCCAATATCGACGAGACCCAAATAGGGGTTACTGTCGATGATGGTATTGTTGCGCTTAGCGGGATGGTCAACGAATATTATAAAAAAGCCTTAGCCAATAAAGTAGCAAAACGTGTGAGCGGGGTCAAAGCGGTCGCCGAGGATATAGAGGTTAAATATGGTGACGACTATAGGAAAACCGATAAAGAAATAGCAAAGGCAGCTGTAAATGCTTTGGAATGGAATGCATCGGTACCTAAAGAAAAAATTATGGTGTTTGTTGAAGACGGATATATTTATTTATCTGGGAAAGTTGCTTGGAACTATCAACGAAGTTCAGCCAAACGTGCCATTCAAAATCTTTTGGGTGTAAAGGGAGTTGTGAATAATATTGAAATAATTCCTGAGGCGAAAGCCGATAATATTGAGGAACAAATTACGATGGCCCTGGAGCGTTCTGCTAATCTGCAAGCCAAAGGTATTCGAGTGCTAGTAGATGGCAATACGGTACAACTAAAAGGCAGGGTACACTCCATTAAGGAACGTGAATTGGCAGAAAAATCAGCATATAAAGCTCTTGGTGTACGTCATGTTCAAAATGATATTGTGGTGCAGTATTACCCTGAATTCGTTTAATTGAAAAAAAAATCATACAAACTGACCCAGGTCATTTTAGACCTAAAAATAGCAATGTATTTTAGCTGTATAATTAGAGATTAATAGCTTTTTGAAAATTAAATATACACACTTAGTATTCGGGGGAACTGCTAAGATGTATTAAAGAAGAGGTTACAGACACCTTTTATACCTTTTGAATCTCGAACGAATGTAGCAATATAATCAAGTAGGATCAGTATAAGTGGTTATTAGGTTAAAGAACATCTTCTAGGAAACCAAGGTACTCCGGTACCTCGGTTTCTTTTTAAAATTATAATATTGGTCTTTAATTTCGCAAGGAAAATGAGATCATAGCGATGCGAACGATGTAGTTGTTGCTAAAATCAACTTCTAGGTCATTTTAGAAATAAGATGGTGTAAAAGCTTGATTGGAAGCATAAACAAATTCAAACGTTTCGTAGGAAACAGGAGGCCTTTGGTCTCCTGTTTCTGTTTTTAGCCTTTTTTAAAAATAAAACCTGTAGAAATTTCACCTTAAAACTAAGCCCTCTTTTTATCCAAGCTTTCGATTAGTTCTTCCATACTATCCAATTGATTATTATAACCCCTTAGGATAAGTAGAAAATAATTTTCGTTCAAATTTTTTATGAAGACGGATGTATTTTTTTCAGCTCTTCCGAGCCCTCTTAGAATTCCATAGGGTCCAGAGGACATTTCTCCCAAGACCTTTCCATCCATATCGTGCAAGAATAGCGACACCAAAGACCCGATTATGAAGAGCCTACCTATTGCGGGGTTACAGAAAAGTCCAAAATCAGATGCAGGCCCCAAGGAACCTTTCCAATAGTGTTTTAATTCATTTTTGGCCTTTATTATCTCCTTATCATTTGAAATACAATCTTGCTCCAATTTATCCAAAAACGGACAATTGTAGTGCCGCTGTAGCGCTCTTACCAGTCTCTTAAATAACTTCTTCAAGTTGCCAGAGGTGTCGATAGCTTTTTATAAGAAAATGCTTTTTTTCCTGTTTTTTAATCTTTGTTCGCATCATTTAAGAATATTTAAATAGGTAGGCTCATTCCTGCCCTGTAAATTTATTAAGCATCATACTTTCGAAGAATGATCAAAGTCATTTCGGGAGCATTTTTTCGATACTATTTTTAAGTAGAGATTTAAATGAATCCATAACTTAAAAACAATATCATGACAAACGATAGTGGAAATGTTTTACTCGCACTTATAACAGGAGCTGCGATAGGAGCGGGAATCGGAATTTTGTATGCCCCAGATAAGGGTATCGAGACCCGGCACAAAATCAAACAAAAGGTGGACGACACCACGCACGATTTAGCCGACCGCATGTCGCATGCTAAGGAGGAACTTACAAAAACCGCAAATAAGAAAAAAGATGTCTTTAACCGTAAACTGGACCAGGCCATCTCTACTATGAGCTATAAGGCAGATGATATCATCGAAAAGCTAGAGCATAAATTAGAAGACTTTAAAAAGAAAAATGGCCAACTCCAAAAATAACGAATATGGCTTTTGAAGAATTCAAAGAAGACCTCATGGGTGCATAAGCCCATTGAGGTCTTATGTAGAAAATAGCGACGAATACCAGAGACTTAGAATCTTTAAAGTTGTTATGTACCATCTTACGGGTATAACACAGGTTCTCCTGATAGGTATCGGATTCGTTTTCGCGATGCTTTTCTTATCGTTCGCCGCCTGCTTGACCCTGTCAGAGGAAATAGACAGTTACTTTATCGGTTTTATTATCGTTGGGGCATTTTATGCGCTCATGGGTATGCTGATCTACATAGTCAGAGAGAAACTAAACGCTCCTATTCTTAAAAGATTCTCTAAATACTATTTCGAATGATTTTGGTCAAAGAATATAAGCCCTTTGAGGAAATAGACGCACGTTTGAAAGTTTTAAAACTGCAACTAAAAATTGACCAAGAAAGTCTAAAACTACATTTTATAGGGCCAAAGTCGATTTGGTTCCCAGTAAACTGTTACAAGGCTTAGGTACCGTCTTTGACCAGAACGGCACCTGGAAGAATGTACTCATGCCCATTGTTGCCAAAAACATTTTGGGTATGCTCGAAAGAGGCACCAAAAGGAAATCCAAGAGTAGTGCTTATTTAAAATCCGCAATTAACTCTAGTTCTTCCTTATCCAAAAGAATAATCCTTCTCCCACTATCCGTTATGATTAAACCTTCGTCCTTAAAATCGGAAAGGGTACGAATAGCCGTTTCAGTAGCCGTGCCTATCATACCAGCAAAATCTTCTCTAGGAAGCGACATTCCTCCATTGGGCTTGTCTTTAATCAAACCCTTTTCATAGAGTTCCAAAAGGGCTTTGGCCGCCCGCTGCCGCACTGAGGCAAAGGCCATATTCACTAGGTGTATCTGTAGCTCTATCACGTTATGGGAAATCATAGTTATAAATTTCTGGGAAACCATATGGTTGCCGTACAATAATTTTATAAAATCGGTCTTTGGTATGGCACACAGTTCCGCATCCTCCAGAACAACTGCGTTCTCTACATATGTTCCTGCAGCGTGCAACAATGATAATTGGCCAACAAAATCGCCAGGACCATAAAGCCCGGTGACTAGTTCCTTTCCGGACTCGGTACCTTTATAGGTTTTTACATTTCCACTTTCTATAAAATATAGGGAATGGGCATTATCCCCTTCCCAAAAAATAATTTCTTTTTTTTCGTAGTGCCTAAGGCTATGGTTTTTAGAAAGGTCTTCTAAATCGACATATTCAGAAGCCTCTTCCAAAAATATATTGATGCCCTTTAAATTTTTTGAAAGTTCTTTAGTTAAGCTATCGTGCTTTTGCAAACGGCAGGCAATGGCTTCCAATAATTCGTCTTCGTCAAAAGGCTTAGTCAAATAATCATCGGCGCCAAGGTTCATACCCCTTCGCATATCGGCCCTATCTGTTTTTGCAGTAAGAAAAATAAAGGGAGTACTTGCTGTAGTACTATCCTTTGCTAAAGTCCGTAATACCTCATAACCGTCCATTTGTGGCATCATGATATCGCAAACAACTAAATCGGGTGAAAATTCTTTGGCTTTTTCTGTTCCAATCTTGCCATTTTCGGCAGTAAGCACTTCATACTTTGCCAATGTCATTATTTCGGCCGTATTTTCGCGCACAGCCTCATTGTCTTCAATTAATAATATTTTTTTCATGTTCATATAAATTTAAAGGAAGTTGTACGGTAAAGGTGCTTCCCTTACCCCTTTTGCTTATAAAGCTTACAGAGCCTTGCATCAATTCCGCGTATTGTTTAATAATATGTAGCCCTAGTCCCGTGCCGTCTATGTTTGTTGCGTTTTCGGCACGAAAAAATCGTTCAAAAAGATTCCCCTGTTCTTGTTCGGGAATTCCGATTCCGTAGTCCGTGATTTCAAAAATTATGTGCTCTTGAATTTCTTTTAGTTCTAATTGAACTTCTTGGTATTCTTCCGAATATTTTAGGGCATTAGACAAGAGGTTAACCAAGATATGGTTCAACAGTTTTGGGTCTAAAAAAACAGGAATTTCCACTTCCGTATGTTTCAATTGAATGGCTTGCCCTTCTTTTTTTGTCGCCTCCATTTCATCTACTAATATTTTGCAGAACTGAATCAATTCAAAATGCTGAGGTTTAGCCTTTACCTTGCCTTCTTCCAATTTACTCAGTGATAAAAAATCATTTAGTATAACCACTAAATGCTTTACGTGCGCTCTTATACGTTCCACATGCTTTTCACGCCGTTCTTCTTTACCAGGTTCATTCTGCTTTCCGATAAGGATAGCAGAGGATAAAATAGCACTCAAAGGTGTTCTGAACTCATGGGAGGCCATGGAAATAAAGCGGGATTTTAATTCATTCAATTCCTGCTCGGCCTTTAATGCCTTGGCCAATTCTTCCCTTACATTTTTCTGTTCGGTTATGTTGTTGCAGACGAATAGGGCCCAGACAATGCTTTCTCCATCAGACTTCAGTGGAGTAGAATTTACTACATAACAATCATTCTGAAACTCTACCTCGAAAGAAAGACTTTCACCATTTATAGTTTTAAGAACATCTTGCTTGATTTGTTTAATTTGACTTTCAGAAAAAATTGAAATGTCCTCGATACGTTTTCCAGTAAAATCAAACTTTTTCAATTTTACCCGCTTGAGTTCCTCCCCTTCCAAATAGACAAGCTCAAAATTCCTATTGAAGACTCCGATAAGGCCTTTGGGGAAGTTTTTGGCAATTGCGGCAAACTGCGCTTGGCTCTGTTTTGTCTTGTTTTCTGCTCGTTTGGTTACCAGTATCTGGTCTTCGAGATTTTGATTGGTCTCGACCAATTTTTGAACCGCTGCTTCAATTTCCTTGGTGCGTTCTGTTACCTTCTCTTCTAGTTTATTAGCATATTCTTCTAACTGATTTTTAGTATTCTGAATTCCGGTAACATCATTCTGTACACCTATAAAATGGGTCAATTGCTCTGCTTTATCATATAAGGGGGTAATACTGAGATCATTCCAGAATAGGGAACCATCCTTCCGATAATTTCGCACTATTACGTTACATGCTTCTCCTTTTTGAATCGATTCAGCCATAATTTTTATGGCCTCTTGGTCGCGGTCGTCGTTCTGTAAAAATTGGCAATTAATACCCATAACTTCATCCCTACTATAGCCTGTCATTTCATTAAATGCTGCATTGCAATATATAATAGGCAGATTGGAATGTTTAGCATCGACAATTATAATTCCATTGCCCGCAACATCCAAAGCCCTATTCCTAAGATGTAAAATATTCTGAATTCCCCTTGTTTCGGAAATGTTTCGTGCAATAGTCAAAACATGACTTTTGTTCAACGGAACAAACCGACATTCGTAATCGACCATTCCATTAGCTACAGGAGTGGTTACTTCCAATATTTCCATTTGTCGACTACGGAGTACTTTTGCAGTTATCTTTTCCAACTTACCCTCGACCTCTTTGGGAAATAAATCGCTTACATTTCTATCTACCATTTCCTCTTTTGGGGCAACGAAAGAAGAATCATCCGGAACGTGAATTTCTACAATAGTTCCCTTCTTATCATGAATGGCCATTACACCTGGCAATACCTCTAAAATTGCCCTATTTTTTTCCTCGCTGACTCGTAATTTTTGTTCTGCAATAACTTGTTCGGTAAGGTCCACACCAGAGCTTATCAAACCTGTGATTTTGCCATTTTCATCCTTCAAGAGTGCTTCTCTCCAACGTATCAATTTTCTTTTGTTTCCTTTGGCAACGACCCAGCTTTCATGAATATCTGGTGGCGCTATGGCACCAGCAACAATTTGGTCGAAAAACTGGGCAAGTTCCTTTTTTTCTTTATTTGGAATACAGCGATGGAACCAATTCTTTCCTATGATTTCATCATGACTATAACCAAGCACTTCGCACCCTTTTTGATTAATGAGCTCAATGGTATGATTCCTATTGATTATCAAAAAAATAGATGCTGCTGCGTTTAGATATTGGTTTAGTATTTCTTTTTCCTTTTTTAATGCATATTCTGTTTGTTTTTGATGGGTGATATCGGTTATGAAACCCTCCAAAAATGTAAGGTCTCCGTTGCTATTATAAACACCACGACCCAATTCATTCATATATTTGGTATTCCCTAACTTGTCTTTAATGCGAAAAGAAAATTCAAAGGGTTCCTTGTTATGAAGTGCTTCTTGAGTAGCATGCCAGATTTGGTTCTGGTCTGCCTCATAAATGATATCGGAAAAATGTACCTTTCCTTCCAAAAATTCATATGAACTAAAACCAGTTATAGGCTCACAACCATCGCTAATGTATTCCATAGTCCAATCCCTATCATTTTTGCAGCGATATACAATACCAGAAACATTATCAACTAGGGTGCGAAGTTTTCTATCCCTATCAAAGACCGAGGTGTCCGCAGGTTTACAAAAAACAGTGCTTATAATACTACCTTGAATGACTGTTGACCCAAACCTTATATCAACCATGAAATTTGCACCATCTTTTCGTAATCCGCAAATCTGCACTGATTCCGAAACAAGGCTTGATACCAAATCTATTAAACCCTGTTCGTGGTCTTTAGAAAATAATTCATATACTTTTTTCTTGATAAGCTCTTCATTTTCATAGCCGAACATTAGTTCTGCTGCAGGGTTAGCCTTTAATATAGCACCACTATCGTCAAGTACAAAAAACCCTGCTAAAGAAGTCTCAAAAATAGCTTGGTATATAACGGGATCTGTCAGCTCTTCTTTCATATTTGGATATTCTTGTTTAAAATGGTAGTAGAAAAATTACTGTTATGCAACTTTCTTAGTATCCACTCTGCGTATTTTTGGTAATTTATCTGGATATGTATGCTGTATAAAATACATTAGTTCTTCTCGTACCTTACCACGTAAATTCCATGCATCGGAAGCATTTTTCACACTAAACGTTGCGCGTAACTTTATAAAACCATCATCTGAATCAGTTGCCAATAGCTCTATAATATTATTATCCCATAAAGGTGCATCCTTTAAAACCTCCATCAATTTGATGCGCAGTTCTGTTGCAGGAAAGATGAAATCTACATAAAAAAATACGCTGGCGATTACGCGGTTTGAATTGAAGGTGCAGTTTACAAAGGGTTTATCGTTAAAATAACTGAGTGGCAACACTAATCGACACCAATCCCAAGTCTTAACCACAACATTTGTTAATGTTACATCTTCGACCGAACCTAATTCGCCTTCGATGACTACTTCATCATCGGTTTTAATGGGCTGCGTAAAGGCCAACTGAAAACCTGTTACTAAATTGGCAATCGATTTTTGGGCCGCTACACCTACAATAATACCCAATACTCCCACAGAGGTTAGTATGGTTTTGCCCAGTTGCTGTGCCGCTGGAATATTCCATAAAATAGCCGAGATAGCCAGCGTAATTATAACAACGGTAGCAATGCTTTTAATAAATTGGAGTACTGTGAGTACCTTTCTGTCTTTCGCCTTGTGATGTGCCTTGATTTTGAATTTTTCCTTCTCCACCTCTTCCGTAGTCTTTAGGTAGGCAATTAATACCCATGCAAAATCTACAATGATGAAAATTTCAGTAACTGTATACCAGAACGTATTGATTTTTAAAATGGAAAAGGAAGCATAAACGAACAGCAAGGGAAGCAAAAATTTTAATGGCGTCTTTAGCTGTGTTCTTACTTGCTCTTTTAAGCGAAAAGGTTTTCTTTTCTGATAAAGTTTCAAGAACGAAAAGACAAGCCACCGCAATGCTAAACCGTTTAAAACAGCCATTAGAATAACTAGTGCTAATTTCAGTGATGGGTTTTCTCCGATTATTTCTAAAATAAAGGAATCCATGTATTGCTTTTTATCAAATGTATTATTGCTGCCTTAGGATAAAAATGATATTGGTCATCAATCCGATATAAAAAAAAACAAAATATGATTAAGGTTATATTATGGGATTAAGGGATAGCATATTTTCGAACGGTAAAGAATAATTTTCAACTATGATAACAAGCTTGTTGCTTTCAGGAGGAGGCTTTCGCGGCGTTGCACATATTGGGGCTATAAAGGCTCTTGAGGAATATGGTATCTATCCGTCTCATATTGCCGGTAGGAGTGCGGTTGCACTTGGGAGCAGATACTGGACTTTTCTAAAACAACACAAATTTTCGGTATCATTAACTATGCGAAAAGTACCCCTGGATTTGTTGGTACTTAAAAATTCTACAACCACTTAAAATCCTAACTCCCAAATGATAGTTTTGCATCTTTGGCAACACCCATATGTAATCGCCACTAATCTTCTGCACGGCACCTTAAAAATCTTTCATCGCGGAGAACTCATCAAACCAGTCTTAGCTTCGGCTGCAGTACCTGGACTGTTTGCGCCTGTACCGTTTAAGAATGGGTATTATGTAAATGGCGGTATGTTGAACAATTTTCCTATAAATCTTAATCAAGATGTATTGCGACCAAACTGCGGGCGTTTACGTAAATCCGTTTAAAAAAAGGAAAATGGCCGACCTTAAACATGCCCATAATGTTTTGGAACGTGCCTACCACATTATAGTGGCTAACAAAACCATCCTTAAATTTGAAGATTGTGATATACTGATTCGACGGGAGCGTATGGCCGAGTTTAGTTTGTTCTCCATAAAAAATATAAATACCCTTTCGGAATTGGGATATTCAGCTACCATAATTGCGCTAATAAGCAATGACAAACTCATTAAATTAACATTAGAAGCTGAATTTGAGGCTATAAACGGTTTCCATATAGACGAGCCTAAATTTGATTAAATGTGATGTAAATAATTTTGACAACACTAATGGTCTCCCTAAATTCAAATAGAGTCCTCTAAGTTAGATACATAATTTGAGGTAGAAATCCTTACATTGAAAAATATAATGCCCTCAAACCAGAACAATTTATATGCCGCATTTTGGTTTTGGTAAGAAGGCATTATTAGAAAAAGCTGCTAAGCAATCTGTACCTTTTTAGGTGACACTTTTTTGACTTCTTCTTTTTTAGCCAGATTAAAGCTTAATATTCCGTCATTATACTTGGCTTTTATAGTCTCCTGTTTAATGCTCTCAGGCAATTGTAAAGAACGCTCAAAGGCGTTATAGCTAAATTCCTTTCGCGTATAGTTGCCTTCGATTTCTTCTTCGGAGGTCTGCTTTTCTGCTTTAATGTTTAGACATCCATCTTCTATGGTCACTTCAAAATCTTTTTTGGAGAAACCAGGTGCTGCCAATTCGATTTCAAAATTATCATCGGTTTCCTTAATATTCAATGCTGGCTCAGGTCTTTTACCATTCCAAAAAGTATCGGGCATCATATTTCTGGCCCATCCTCGATTATTGAAGAAATCATCGATATCAAAAAAATCTTGAGTAATCAAGTTTCCAAAGGGTCTTCTTTTAAATTTTACTAGTGACATAATATATTTGTTTTAAGGTTATACAATCTATTTGATGTCTCAAAAGTAAATCGAACAAGCACCAAATAAAATGACCTAGATCAGTCTTAGCAGTTTTTTTTGGGGTTTATTTTTAAAAAAATAAACAAGTAATGTCTATAGATAACTTTGGTATAAAAGGCTTGACAGATAAAGAGGTATTTGACGCAAGAAAAGTCCAAGGAACAAACATGCTAACCTATAAAAAGGAAAGCGGATTCCTAGATGCTCTTAAAAGTATTGTCACAGAGCCCATGGCCTTTTTGTTGTTAGTGGCCTCATCAATATATTTTATTAGTGGGAATTTTGGGGATGGTATCTTCCTGGCGGCTGCCATTATAATAATTAACAAAAGCACTAAAGCTTCCATTCTTAATTTTGTAGCCGATAACCAAGTAGATAGGTTAATAATAGTCGCCAAAAATTTAAATTTTTTTCTGAAGCTTTTATTCGACACCCCTATAAAAAAGTTAAGTATTCATACCACTGTACCACTATTGGTTCTTCATGAATAGGCCATTGTATTCTTGAACTGACCAATATCATAGTAATTGGAAATATTCACTTCTATTTTTATGGAAACGTAAATATGGAAGACTGATGAAAAGAATTTTGATTCCTACCGATTTTTCTTTCAATGCTATGCATGCCTTAAACTATGCGCTGCAACTCTACAAATGCGAACGTAGCCATTTCTATTTTTTACATGCCTACGCAGACGAGGTATACGGCCCATTTAAAAACAACGGAGGAGTGTCAATGGAGCAACAAAAAAAAACGATTCAAAATAATGTAGATGAATCCTTAAAAAAACTAGTGCAAGAAGTTATAAAAAAATATCATAATCCTAAACATATTTTCGAGGTAGTATCCTCTTTTGAGTCTTTGGTAGATGCTGTTAATGATTTCGCCAATCAGATAAATGTAGATCTTGTTATTATGGGTACCCATGGCCAGACCGCAAACAAAAAGATAGGGTTTGGCAGCCATACGGTACAGGTATTCAAATACGTACAATGCCCAGTTTTGGCCATTCCAGAAAATTACGAGTACCAACAACCAAAAAAAATAGTATTCCCTACGGATTATATGCTCTCCTATAAACGTAGAGAGCTAAAGCTCTTGAATACCTTAGCCGCTGAATTTAAATCGAAAGTCTACTGCCTTTATATTTCCGATTTTGAAGATTTAAGTCCTAGACAAATTGACAACAAACAGTTCTTAAACGAATCGTTGCCAGATGCCTACCTGTTTTTTGAACGTACCCCTGCCAAAAATAAAGGCGAGACTATTATAGAATACATTTTAACAAATGATATGAACCTATTGGTTATGATCAATTCTAGGCACTCCTTTTTGGAAGATATATTATACAGATCCACGGTAGCTGAAATTGGGCTACACCCTAAGATTCCCTTTTTGGTTATGCAGAACCTCCCCAGATAACTTTTAAGCCTTTAAAGATGAAAAAAATACTCTTACCTACCGATTTCTCCGACAATGCATGGAACGCCATCTGCTATGCCCAACACCTATTAAAAAAAGAGCAATGCGACTTTCATATTCTACATACCTATACCCCTACTTTTTATCGATTGGATTACCTGATGGGTGGGCCAGCCTATAGTGCTATCCCAGACATGGGTGTTGAAGTTGCACAAACCGGTTTAGAAAAAACACTGATTGATATCAAAAATAACTTTGATAATCCAAAGCATTCGTTTAAGGCTTTTTCTGCATTCAATACCCCAGTCAGTGAAATAATTGAACGCACCACATCTAAAAAGTTCGACCTCATCATAATGGGTACTCAAGGGGCTACAGGGGCA
>JBLHNI010000053.1:0-14289 GCA_047650615.1 Maribacter sp. | reverse complement strand
AAAATTAACGGATCGGGCTTCTTTACGCCTGCCATTTCGGAATCCATCACCTGCTCAAAATAAGGATAGATGCCAGAATTACGTAATTTCTTCTCTTGAATTTCTTGAAAACCGTTGGTAATGATATGTAGTTTATAGTTTGGTTTTAAATAATCAAGCACCTCCAACGCATTCGGAAACAAATAGGTATGAGAAGACAATTGGTTGATATACGCATTTGCCAGACTATTAATGCAATCATCCGAGACAGCATATTCCAAGGTGTCAAAAACCGATTTTAGTCGCTGGTAGCGAAGTTCCTCTTTTGTGATTTTTTCTTTCCTATACATTTTCCAAAACACCAAGTTAGCTGGCACATACACCTCAAGAAATGACTCTAATGGAACAGTTATGTCATGGGCCGGTAAAATAGTCTCAAACGTGAGGGCTGAGTTTTTTTCAAAATCCCACAAAGTATGATCAAGGTCGAAAAAAACATCGGTGACTACATCTTTAAACATTGTAAGTAGTTATTAAGTTCTTGTATATTATTTTCCAGTCAAATTTTTCATCGCCTCCCAATAGTTCATTTGAAAAAACAGTTACAAAGGAACCTTCTACACTTTTGATTTCGGAGTAAATCTCTTTTATCTTTTCGCTTATCTGCGCTTCGTTTTTACATACTAAAAAGGAGTAATCATGCAGAGCGAATGGATGAATTTTTATGGGCTGTTGCACTTCTAGAGGAATATCATAAAACTGAAACGATGTACACGTACCAGCTCTAAAACCTATGGCATGGGTATACCCCATGGTAAAATCATTAGTAAACTCGGCAGTAACCAGATTCCTATACGATTCAGGAACATCAACCCTATTATAGCGCATTCTAGAATAATTTACTGGCCTATTAATAACGCTTTCCAGGTTGTTCTTTTCCTTTTTAAGCAGCTCTATATCCCTAAAGGAACTATAAGACGCGCCAAGTGCAACTTTTGAATAATCGGCTATGTATTTGATGAGGGACTTAAAACGATTGCTATTTGTAGATACATTTTTATCATATTTAGAATAATCCGCAAACTGAAAAAAGAAAATACTCTTAACACCATAGTTTTGGTGCCACTGAATAAGTTGAGCAAAATTATCATAAGGATCCTTTCTCCTATTGATACCGACCATAATGCGCTCCCAAACATGCTTTAACTTAAGGGTACCCAAATCCAGAATAAGCCCTGCAAATCCTCGAAACAAACCTCTATGGGCATAAGAGTGAGATGTGGTTACATCCAATACAGAAACATACGAATACGTTCTCTTTTTACATTCCAATTCTGGAAACTTTTCCTTTAACAACTCCAACAGCTTTAACGCCCAAATATCTACTACGGGGCGTTGTAAAAAATCGTTCTGATACGCAATACTATCCTTTGGTGAAAACCTGCCATGCATATCCTTAACATGCGGTAAGTACTCCTCATATCTACTTAGCAGATAAAAGCTAGCCGCAAAAACATCGAAAGGAACAGCGCTACGTTCTCCCGTAGGAAAAAAGCAGGGCGTTCCTTCCCAATCGTTAATTTGTATTTGAATATCATTGATTCCTTGCTCAAAGAGAAGTTCATTGCTTCGGATAAAGAATTCGTTCTGCAACGGTTGTTTGGTGTAGGTTATTTTTTCATCGGTATGTTTTATAAAATCCTCTACCTTGGTCGTGAAACCAATATCTAAACCTAAGGTTTTGGTAAAAACCTGTTTCATGGTATAGGTAAACCTAGGTGTGATTTTATGGGTATATATCAATAACATTTAGAGTAGTTGATTGTCTGCAAAACTAAAATAGCCTTTTTGCGTTACTATGAGATGGTCCAAAACTTTAATATCTAAAGACTCAGAAGCTTTCTTTATTTTTTGGGTAATCTGTTTATCGGCACTACTGGGTTTTAAAGTACCACTTGGGTGATTGTGTGCTAAAATAAGCCCCACGGCACCCAGCTCCAAGGACTGTTTCATTAGTATTCGCACATCTACCAAAGTGCCCGTTATACCCCCTTTACTTAGCTGTGATTTACGCAATATTTTATTGGAATTATTAAGATACATGACCCAAAACTCTTCGTGTTCCAATTCTCCTATAATAGGCTGTAGCACCTCAAAAGCATCTTTACTACTTCCTATTTTAGTCACCTGTAAGGCTTTTTCTCCCCTCCTTCGTCTACCCATTTCCAATGCAGCAGCTATGGTTACCGCTTTTGCTTCACCAATACCCTTAAAGGTCATCAATTGATTTATAGATAACCTTCCCAAGTCGTTCAAATTATTATTTGCAAAAGCTAGAATACGTTTGGATAGTTCCACTGCACTTTCAGACCTGCTCCCTGAACCAATCAATATAGCAACCAACTCCGCATCGGATAGTGCAGCGCTTCCCTTGTTTACTAATTTCTCTCTTGGCTTATCATCATCAGACCAGTTCTTTATGGAAAATGATGTAGACTTCTCTTGCATTGGCTAAAGATAGCGAACTAATTATTTTATCGTAAATTTCCATATCAATTAAAAAACAAAAAATGAAATCGCTGCTAAACAATGAGGGGCATCTTGAAATAAAGAACAGATTAGGGCAACTTAGTGAAAAATCTCAACGGAAATGGGGGAAAATGACAGTTGGCCAAATGGCATGGCATTGCCAATACCCTTTAAAATTAGCTATTCGGAACAAGGAAAACACCTCAAAGGGAAATTGGCTCATTAAAACCTTCTTTAAAAAATCGCTATATAACGACAAACCATGGCGCAAAAACCTACCTACGGCACCGCAACTTAGAGCTAAAGAAGCTAAGGATTTTAATGGGGAGATAATGATACTGAATGAATTAGTAGATGAATTTAATAGGCTAGATTCTAGAGATATGTGGCACCCACACCCTGCATTTGGGTCCTTCACCAAAGAGCAATGGGGACAATTACAATATAAGCACTTAGACCATCACCTAAAACAATTTGGCGTTTAAGGACTAGACCATTAACTTCTTAAGACCGTTTAAATCTAATCCGCCGTAGTTTCCAGAGCTCATTAGTAATAGCGTTGAATTTTCATAATTTTCCTCAATGACATAGCTATGAAAGGAGCTCGCGTCGGTAAAAATTTTCAAATCATCTCTTTCAAAGGCACTCGAAATTTGTTCGGGAGTAACTTCCTCTAGCTTTTTTATTGCTACTGATTCTGGAAGAAAAAAGATAACCGCTTCATCAGCAGCATCCAAAGCACCTTTATATTCTTTCAAAAATTCAGGATTAAAACTACTATAGGTATGGAGCTCCAAACAAGCTATTAGTTTTCTACTTGGATATTGTTCCTTTACTGCTTTTGTTGTCGCATTCACCTTACTTGGCGAGTGAGCAAAATCTTTAAACGCTACACTGGTTTTTCCTTCTGCAATTTTTTCGAGCCGTTTAGATGCTCCCTTAAAAGTGGCTATAGCCTCAAAAAAATCATCTTCATCTACACCCATATTCTGGCATATCCACTTGGCACCTGCTAGATTGTTCAAATTATGCTTCCCAAAAATTTCAATAGGCATTGGACCTTCTGGAGTTTCTAATAGTGTTTGCCCATTATCAACTTCATATTCTGGTGTCATATACCCCAGCTTTCGAATGCTATTTTCAGAACCTTCAACCACCTTTACCACTTCAGCATCTTCCAAATTGTACGTGATGCTACCTCCATTTACAATACTATCTACAAAGATTTTAAATTGCTCAACATAATTGTCAAAAGTAGGAAATACGTTAATATGATCCCACGCTATCCCGCTCAATAAAGCGATATTTGGTTTATACAAATGAAACTTTGGCCTACGGTCTATAGGAGAGGAAAGATACTCATCACCTTCCAAGACTATAAAATCGTTCTCCTCAGTCAAATGCACCATACGGTCAAAACCATCTAATTGAGCCCCTACCATATAATCTACCTCTCGGTTATGAAAATTAAGCACATGCAAAATCATGGAAGTAATGGTTGTTTTTCCATGACTCCCCCCAATAACTACCCTAGTTTTATTTTTGGATTGTTCATAGAGAAATTCCGGATACGAATAAATTTTAACTCCTAATTCTTGCGCCTTCAACAGTTCTGAATTATCTACTTTCGCATGCATCCCCAAAACAATGGCATCCAAAGCGCTATGTATCTTTTCTGGAAACCATCCAAAACTTTTAGGCAAAAGCCCTTTTGACTCCAATCTAGATTTTGAAGGTTCAAAAATGACATCATCGCTTCCGGTTATCTGGTATCCCTTATGTTCGAGTGCCAGGGCCAAATTGTGCATGGCACTGCCACCAATGGCTATAAAATGAATTTGCATTACATCTGAATTAGTTTTCAAAGATAGGGATTGCATTCAGCATCAAAAACCACTGGTTTCTTTTTATCTTCGTAACTAAATTTAGTGTTATGAGCTTACATCTTGATAAGATAGCATCCAAAGAAATCATACCAGGATATCATGGTAAACTAATACATACAAAAACGATGTCCCTTGTTTTTTGGGATGTTGAAAAAGATGCGGCCGTACCGGAGCATCATCATGTACACGAACA
Source organism: Maribacter sp. (assembly GCA_047650615.1). Classification (GTDB taxonomy): domain Bacteria; phylum Bacteroidota; class Bacteroidia; order Flavobacteriales; family Flavobacteriaceae; genus Maribacter. The sequence goes on along the minus strand of JBLHNI010000053.1, from coordinate 9,702 downwards.
GATTATGCATGTGATAGAAGGGAAATTCGAATTTACTTTGGATGGAGAAACAAAAAGCTACCTTCCAGGAGCTATTATACCTATTGCAGCAAACGTTCCACATAGCGGAAAAGCACTGACTCCTTGTAAATTAATGGATGTGTTTAGTCCGGTGCGGGAGGAGTATAAATAGACGTAGTTAGAAAAATATAATTATATGGAAATCTCTCTAATAGGAAAAAAAGCACTTATAGGCGGTGCTAGTGGCGGTATTGGTAAAGCAATTGCTATGCAATTGGCGGAAAGTGGGGCGAGTGTCACGCTTATGGCGAGAAATGAAGAAAAGCTGAAAACCGCTTTACAGAGCATATCAATCTCAGAAGGGCAATCACATCAATATTTGGTGGTAGATTTTTCCGATTACGAAGAATACAAAAAAGTTATATCAGCGTATTTTGAATCAAATTCTATTGATATTTTAGTCAACAACACCCAAGGCCCAGCTACGGGAAATACACTTGAAAAACAAGTAAACGACTATCAGGTAGCTTTTGACTTACTTTTTAAAACGGTAGTTTATACAACAGAATTAGCCTTGCCAAACATGATGCAAAACCGGTGGGGACGCATCATCAATGTTGCTTCTGTATCCGTTAAGGAACCTTTATCTTACTTAGCCTTATCAAATTCTATTCGGGCGAGTTTGGTTACTTGGGCAAAGTCTCTGGCTACAGATGTTGGCGATAAACAAATTACAGTAAACAGTATTCTAACCGGTTACTTTGACACAGAACGTATCGCGCAGCTTAATTCAAAAAAAGCAGAACAACTAGGGGTTTCAGAAGATGATGTGTTAGCCGATATGAAATCTAAGGTCCCTGTAAAACGAATTGGAGACCCAAAAGAATATGGGTATTTAGTTAGTTTTTTAGCTTCGGATAAGGCTGCTTATATTACGGGCACCCAAATTCCGATTGATGGGGGATTACTTAAATCTTTATAAACACCCCAAGCGAGACAAGGCGGGGTAGATTCTATTCCAGTCAGAATTCGCACTTTGAGGACTAAGGCGTTCTAAAAGAGCTTTCCCTAGACCAAACCACCCTTTCCCTCACTTTTCATGGTTTTCAAGGAGCTTTGGCTACATCTTTGTATGTAACTTTGAAATCACATACGCTCCATAGATCTAAACTGTTCTATTTGAAGTGTCTTGCTTAATCATCTCGTAATGAAACACTTTGTAACACTTATAACGATACTCCTATTCTCTCAAATAGCAGCATCGCAAAAAAACAATAAACCTTTTGAAGTGCTTTGGCAGCAGGTCGAAAAACTAGAGAGGGATGCGTTAACTAAGTCTGCTTTAAAAGTGGTGTCCTCCATTTCTAAAAAAGCCAAAAATGAAAAGAATTCACCTCAAATCATAAAGGCGCTACTCTTCGCTTCAAAGTATGCCATGACTTTGGAGGAAGATGCACAACTGAACATCATAAAAGATTTTAAACAAGAAATCGTAATCGCAGAATTCCCGACCACAAATGTGTTGGAAAGCTATGTAGCGAATCTGTATTGGCAGTTTTTTCAACAAAACAGATACCAGTTTTATAACCGAACTAAAACAGATGTAAAGGTGGATCCCGTTGATTTCAGAACCTGGGATTTGACTACGCTCTTCAACGAAATAACGATTCATTTTGATGCTTCGCTCCAAAATGAGTTGGAATCAAAACAAACTCCTGTGGCCGCGTTTGATGCCATCCTCCATCAGCAAGAAGGTTCCGAAGAATACCGCCCTACCCTATTCGACCTGTTAGCACAAAATGCGCTTGCTTTTTACGCCACAAGCGAGAATAGTATTACAAGACCTACTGCTAAATTTGAAATTGATAATCCAGAATTTTTATGTAATGGATATGCATTTACCCAATTGCGTATATCTACTGCGGACGACACCTCCTTACAAGCCAAAGCACTGGGTATTTATCAAAAACTATTAACGCTGCACTTATCGTCGGAACAGCCATACACCTTTGCGGAAGTCGATTTACAACGACTACAATTTGTTTATCAAAACGCTGTTTTCGAAAATAAAGACCAGCGGTATTTAGAGGCACTGCAGAATGCGGCATCCGCAGGAAAAGGAAATGCAGCGTCAAGTTTATACAAGTATGAGATAGCGGCACTGCTGAGCCAACAAGGGAATACATATCAGCCTAAAACCAATGAAGAATACCGATGGAAGAAAAAAGAAGCACTTGAATTATGCGAAAAAGTATTAAAAGAAAATCCGGATACTAGGGGCGCAGAAAAATGTAAAGCATTAAAATCCCAAATTCTTGCAAAGAGCTTACAATTAACTATGGAGCGTCATATTCCCACAAACAAGACCTCCCGATTGTTAGTGAACTATAAAAATTATGACAGCCTGCGAATGACTGCACGCTCCATCACGCAAAAACAATGGAACGCGCTTGAAGAGGAATATGATAAAGAAAAGCAACTCGTATTTATCCAAAAATTATCGGTTGTAAAATCATGGGAAGCATCCTTAAAAAATGAGAGTGATTACCAATCGCATGGTACCGAAATTGTCATGCCCCCGTTAGAAAATGGACAGTATATAATCTTAATTAAACCCAAGGACAAAACAGATAAAACCTTTACCTACGCTCAAGTCCAAACGACCAACCTAGCTTTAGTAGAAACCCAGACCGAAACCCATCAGGATTTCCAAGTAGTGGATAGAAATAACGGGGAACCTATTGTTGGTGCTGCACTGAATTTTCAGCATCGCCTGAATTATGATGGTAAACGATTAAGTAAAAACTTCGTTTCCGATAAAACAGGAACCGTTTCTATCAAAAGGGCCGAAAAAGAGTGGAGCGACCTGAGTATAACCATCGATTATGAAAAAGACACTGCTTTTTACAGTGATTATTATCTGTATCGCGGCTATGACCAAACAACTCCAACAGTTTCTTACTCCTGTTTTCTATTTACGGACCGAAGCATCTACAGACCGGGACAACCCATATATTTTAAAGGAATCGCTCTGAAACGGTCTAAAGAAAACTCTTCTCTTTTAGAGAACACGAACGTTTCGGTTGAACTGAAAGATGTGAATGGGAAAGTGGTAAACACGGCTGATTTTACAACCAATGATTATGGTTCTTTTTCTGGGGAATTTATAGTACCCAACAACGGGCTCACGGGTCAATTTTCGATACAAGTACGTTCTGTAGCCTATAATTTAAGTGGTTATGCCAGCTTTTCTGTGGAGGAATACAAACGGCCAAAATTCGAAACCTCTTTTGAACCGGTAACTGAAAGTTATAAAGTAAACGATAGCGTAACCGTAAACGGAACCGCCACCGCTTATGCCGGAAGTAATATAACAGACGCCAAAGTTACTTATAGGGTAAAACGCTCCGTGTACTACCCGAGATGGTATTACTGGAGATACCCCTACAGAAATACAACACCTCAAGAAATCGCACATGGCGAAACCCAAACAGATGGTTCGGGCAGGTATTCCTTAGATTTCAAAGCGATCCCTGATAATAGCACGGTTAAAAAGAACGTACCCACTTTCAATTACGAGGTAACCGCAGATGTTACTGATATAAACGGAGAAACGCATAGTACTTCCACGTTTGTAACGGTAGGCTATCATACGTTAACAGCAAGTATGATGTTGGCGAACCCACTGGACAAAGATGAAAAAGAACAAAAATTAACGATTTCAACAAACAACCTAAACGGACAATTCGTACCCGCAAAAGGAACTGTTAAAATGTACAAATTAAAAGCTCCTAAAGCTGTTATAAGACCACGAACATGGGCTGCCCCTGATTTCGAAAGCCTTTCGAAACAAGAATTCAATAAGATATTCCCGCACGATGCTTTTTCTAACGAACACGACCCCACAACTTGGGAAAAAGGAGCACTTGTTTGGCAATCAGACTTTGATACTGGTGTATCCAAAGAACTCACTTTAGGAAACCTCAAGAAATGGATGTCCGGCAAATATATTTTGGAATTGGTGGCCCAGGACAAATTCGGTCAGGAGGTTAAAGATGTTTTGGAAACAACAGTGTTTAGTCATATCGATAAGAAACTGGCGGACAATGAACTATTTCAAATTAAAACGGACAAGGAAAGCTATCAACCCGGAGAGAAGGTCAAAGTAACGGTCTTTTCCAATGCCGAAGACATTAATGTTACCGTAACTATTGAAAAAGATCGAAAGGTAATCGACACCAAAATCATACGCTTAAATAAAAATTCTGAAAGCTTCACAATTCCTGTAACCAAGGAAGATTTAGGTGGGTTCGCGATTTTATACAGCTATACTGTTTACAACTATTTTCATTCCGGTGCTTTGAACATTCCGGTACCCTACCCAAGTACCGATTTGCACATCGAAACGGTCACTTTTAGGGACAAATTACGACCTGGTACTGATGAAAGGTGGTCTTTTAAACTTAAAGGCCCAAATGGTGATAAAGTAGCTGCTGAATTATTAGCAAGCATGTATGATGCCTCATTGGATACGTTCAGAGGACATTATTGGAGCTTCAATCCTTTGGCGAAGTCAACTTATTATTCCAATAGACGAACAAATGCCTATCGCTGTTTTATGAATAATTCCTTCAGTACGTATCAGGATAACGAATCCTATGGTTATCGCAATCCGAGTTTTGATTCGTTTAATTGGTTTGAGCTTTATTTTGGTAATAGTGGGGATTATGGTTCAAGAACATCTAGAATGATAAAGCGGTCTAGTGCACCCGCTCCAGCGGGCGCAGCATTGGATATGATGGAAATGAAAGATGTTGTCGAAGAATCTCTTACCGGTCAAGTAGCAGGAGTATCTGTGGAAAAGGATGTATCCTTAAGCAACGAATTAAAGCAAAATAAAGAAACACAACAAAAACAAAATTCTAAGAAAGTTCAAATTCGTAAAAACCTCCAAGAAACAGCATTCTTTTTTCCACAATTACAAACTGATTCAGAAGGCAATGTATCCTTCAGTTTTACGACTCCAGAAGCCCTTACCAAATGGAATTTACAATTATTGGCTCATACCAAAAGTTTAGAGAGTTCTAACCGAACCTTACGAACCGTTACTCAAAAAGAGTTGATGGTTATTCCGAATGCTCCTCGTTTTTTAAGAGAAGGCGATGAAATCGTCATCAGCACCAAAATCGTCAACCTAACGGAGAAGGCCCTTTCAGGAATTGCTAAATTAGAATTGATAGATGTGGTTTCTGGTTTAACTATTTCCAAACAATTACTAACATCCTCCATAGGGGAAGTTGTCAAGGGCGGTGGGGATAAGACTGAAGCTAATTTCAAAGTAGATTCCGTAGGCAACACCCAAGTATCATGGCGCCTAAAAATTCCTACTGAAATTCAAGCGGTTCAATATATAGTTACGGCAAAGGCTGGAGATTTTAGTGATGGAGAACAAAATGCACTACCCGTGCTTACCAATAGGACCTTGGTTACAGAAACGTTACCAATGTGGGTAAGAAGCAAGCAAACCAAGACCTTCACTTTAGAGAAGTTGAAGACGACGAAGTCAACTACTTTAAAGCACCACAAGTTGACCTTGGAGATGACTTCGAATCCAGCTTGGTATGCCGTTCAGGCACTCCCCTATCTCATGGAATATCCATACGAGTGTAACGAGCAAACTTTTTCAAAGTATTATGCAAATACCCTTGCTACTCATATTGCTAATAACAATCCTAGAATTCAGGAAGTATTCAAACAATGGGCGAATTCAGATGCTCTGGGGAGTACCTTGGAAAAGAATCAAGAATTAAAATCGCTTTTGATTCAAGAAACGCCATGGCTACGAGATGCACAATCGGAAACCGAACAGAAAAAACGTATCGGCCTGTTGTTTAATTTGAACAAAATGAAAAGCGAGCAAGCCATTGCTTTGAATAAATTAAAACAAAACCAAAAAGGTTCAGGTGCATGGGCTTGGTTCAATGGTGGTCCAGATAGTCGTTTTATCACCCAACATATTCTTGCGGGTATGGGTCATTTAAAGCACCTAAATGTCATATCTAGCATAGCCGAGATGCAATCTTTAATTGAAAACGCAATCCAATATCTTGATAAGGAGTTTATTAAAGAGTACAACAACATGAAAAAGCACGCCTCAAATATCAACGACGATCATTTGAGCCAAACACAGATTCATTACTTATACATGCGTAGCTTTTTCAAGGAGTTCAAAACTCCTAAAAAAGTTAGTGATATCACAACCTATTACAAAGGACAGGCGGAAAAGTACTGGAAAAATAAAGGATTGTACTCCCAGGGGATGTTGGCCTTGATTGCGCACCGCATTGATGATGCTCAAACTTCAGAAAAGATACTGAAGTCTTTGGAAGAAAACAGTATTACCTCCGAAGAATTAGGGATGTACTGGAAAGAGAATATCCGCTCATGGCATTGGTATCAGGCTCCGATTGAAACCCAAGCGTTATTGATTGAAGCATTTTCTGAAATTCATCCAAATGATATTAAAACTATTGATAATCTTAAAATTTGGTTATTAAAAAACAAACAGACCAACCAATGGAAGACTACAAAAGCAACTACCGAAGCTGTTTACGCATTGCTCCTACAAAGTAGTGAGTGGTTATCCATTACCGATGCTGTTGATGTTTTGGTTGGAGGAGAAAAAATAAAACCTTCCAAACTAGAAAGTGTAAAAGTTGAGGCTGGAACTGGGTACTACAAAACAGCTTGGAATGGTACCGAAGTAAACCCAAAAATGGCCGAAGTTCAAATTTCGAAGAAAGGAGAGGGTATTGCTTGGGGAGCATTATATTGGCAATACTTTGAGGATTTAGATAAAATCACCTCAGCAGAAACTCCCTTAAAATTAAAGAAGAAATTATTCCTTAAAAAGAATACGGATACTGGCGAAGAAATTTCGAAAATCACCACTAAAACCGATATACAGGTTGGAGATGTAGTCCGCGTTCGCATTGAGTTACGAGCCGACCGTCCCATGGAATTCGTACATATGAAAGATATGCGTGCCGCTGGTTTCGAACCCATAAACGTCATCTCTAAATACAAATGGCAAGATGGCTTGGGCTATTACGAAGCCACCAAAGATGCGAGTACTAACTTCTTTTTTGATTACCTACCCAAGGGTGTTTATGTATTCGAGTATGATGTTCGTGTAAACAATGCTGGGGATTTCAGTAACGGGATTACGACCATACAGAGCATGTATGCTCCAGAGTTTAGCAGTCATTCAGAAGGTAGTAGAGTTTTAATAGACAACTAAGTCAATTCTTACAAACACTAAAGTTCTTATGGTTCTGAGAGTGCTTCTCGGGCTATTCGTTATTGTTTTTGGTCTAAATAAAATTTTTGATTTTGTTCCATTTGGAGGAGTCTCAAAAGCCTTTGCAAATTATATGGCTATTTTAGGAAATGGAATAGCTATGTACTTAATAGGGGCAGTTGAAATAATAGCAGGTCTTCCTTTTATTTTTAATGAATATGGGGTTCTTCTGGCTTTGATATTAATGAGTGTATCCATTAACGCTTTCGTGGCTCACACCACCTTTGAGCTGCTGGTATTGCAGGAGTCTCTTTCCTATTATTACTAAATATTGTGGTAATTTATGGATACAAAGACCGGTATATAAGTGCACTAGTTGGATAAAAAAAGTCCCTGTTTAAAATGTGTTTTAAACAGGGACTTTAATCAATATCTAAATTTTCTACCAGATTTGAACTCTTTTTTCTGGTGCTAAATACATTTCATCTCCTTCTTTAATGCCAAAAGCATCATAGAATTCCTGTATGTTCAATAAGGGTTGTGTAGCCCTAATCATACCTGGGGAATGCGGATCGGTCTTAATTTGTGTCCGTAATGCTTCATCTCTACTCTTGGTTCTCCAAACTGTAGCCCAAGACATAAAGAATCGTTGCTCCGGCGTAAAGCCATCAACATTCTCAGGTCTCCCATTTTCAGCATAATATTTTTGAAGTCCATCATAAGCACCAAGAAGACCTCCTAAATCCCCAATGTTCTCCCCTAATGTGAATTTACCATTCACATAAACATCTGGTAGCACTGACACACTATCATATTGGGTTGCCAAAGCATCACCTCTTTCTGTAAAGGCCTTCAAATCTTCTTCTGTCCACCAATTTTTTAAATTTCCATCGGCATCAAAACGAGCGCCACTATCATCAAAAGCATGAGAAATCTCATGTCCTATTACAGCTCCAATTCCTCCATAATTTACCGCTTCATCTGCAGTATAGTTGTAAAAAGGTGGTTGTAAAATAGCAGCTGGAAAAACAATCTCATTATTTAAAGGATTAAAATATGCATTTACCGTTTGAGGCGACATTCCCCACTTTGTCTTATCTACAGGCTCACCAATTTCCGCATAATTCTTTAATTGACCCCACTTATCTACGGCAGTCATATTTTCAAAATAGGTCTTATCCCCAGATACGTCCATAGTAGAATAGTCTTCCCATTTATTAGGATAAGCGATTTTAACAGTGAACTTATCAAGTTTTTCAATAGCCTTGATTTTAGTTTCTTCACCCATCCAATCTAACTTGCCAATCCGCTCTTTATAAGCCTCAATAACATTAGCTATCATTTTTTCTGCCTTTGCCTTAGCTGCCGGCGGAAATTTAGCATCTACATATAATTGACCCAACGCTTCTCCAACAGTACCATTTACTGTTTCTAATGCACGCTCATCTGCTGCACGTTGTTCTTTTGCACCGCTTAGATATTTACTATAGAATTCCCAATTAGCAGTTTCAATATCAGTAGAAAGTCTACCTGCTGCACTATTAAAAGTATCCCATCTTACTAAAGTCTTTACATCCTCTATTGGAGTTTCTTTTAAAAAGATATCTAGCGCTTTCGCGAATCTTAATTGCGTAACCAAAAGTGTATCGAATTTTTTAGTAATTCCTAAATCAGAAATAACTTTAGGTATATCAATAGTTGAAAACATTTCATCTACTTGGCTTATAGACCTCGGATTATTGTAGTTCCTAGCATCTCTACTCTCCACTTTATCTAACCTTGGTTCAGCGAGCTTGGTCTCCATAACCAAAATCTTATCTGCTGCGGCAATTGCCTCTTCCTCTGTATCACCTAATTTTTGTAACATTAAAGAAATATGTTTCTTATACTCCTCTCTAATCTCAATAGATTTTTCATCTTGTTCTAGGTAAAAATCACGATCAGGTAGGCCCAAACCATTAGCGCCAAGATAAACTGCGTTCACACTACTATTGTTCAAGTCGGCTGCTGCTCCTATACTTATAAAGGGAGAAGAAACTGCTGGATTTGTAGATAAAATAGTTTGCAAATCCTTTAAATTTCCAACAGAAGCTATAGCATCTAAAGCCGGCATTAAAGGACTTAAGCCTGCTATATTTCTTGCTATTGTATCCAATTTGGTGTCAAATATAGCTAAAGCTTTAGCCTGATCGGTTTCTGCTCCATAATTACCGCTTTCCTTTGCAGTTGCTAATATTTTCAGAACATCATCATCAGTTGATTTACGAAGTACACTAAAACCACCCCAACTAGTTCTTTCGTCTGGTATTTCTGTGAATTTCATCCAATTGCCATTTACATAATTGTAAAAGTCTGACTTAGGACTGATAGTGGTATCCATATTTGCTAATACGATACCTGGT
>JBLHNI010000052.1:0-14389 GCA_047650615.1 Maribacter sp. | reverse complement strand
CAAGCCAGGGAATGGGTTCGAGCGAATGCAAAAAAAGGAGCGGACGGTATCAAGTTTTTTGGAGCCGAACCCGAAATAATGGCTGCTGCCTTGGACGAGAATAAAAAGTTGGGGCTAGGTTCTGCATGCCACCATGCACAAATGAGCGTTGCGAGATGGAATGTGCTACATTCTGCAAGAGCGGGACTTACATCTATGGAACACTGGTACGGTCTCCCAGAAGCCTTGTTCGATGATAGAACGGTACAAAACTACCCGCTGGATTACAACTACCAAAACGAGCAACACCGTTTTGAAAATGCTGGTAAACTTTGGGAACAAGCAGCAGAACCCTATTCTGATCATTGGAATGCCGTTATGAACGAACTATTGGAGCTAGACTTTACCATAGATCCTACTTTTAATATTTATGAAGCAAGTAGAGATTTACAACGCGCAAGAAGAGCGGAATGGCACGAGACCTATACGTTGCCTTCTTTATGGGAATTCTACCAACCCAGCAAGATATCACACGGGTCTTACTGGCACGACTGGGGTACAGAACAAGAAGTGGCATGGAAAAAGAACTATAAACTTTGGATGACCTTTATCAACGAATATAAAAACAGAGGCGGACGTGTAACCGCGGGCTCGGATTCTGGATTTATATTTCAATTATATGGCTTTGCTTATATACGAGAACTGGAACTTCTACGGGAAGCTGGTTTTCATCCTTTAGAAGTGATAAGAGCAGCTACCTTAAATGGAGCGGAGGCTTTAGGAATGGCCGATAAGATTGGCTCTGTTTCCATAGGAAAATTTGCAGATTTTGTAGTGGTAGAAGAAAATCCACTTAAAAACCTAAAAGTACTTTACGGAACTGGAGCCATAAGACTTACCGATGATAATAAAGTGATACGTGCTGGAGGTGTCAAATACACAATAAAAGACGGTATCGTATATGACGCAAAAGCGCTATTGGCAGATGTTAAAAGACAAGTGGACGAAGCGAAAAGCGAATCCAACTATACTATTAAACAACCAGGAATGAAAGACTAAGGTTACTTGATTTAGAATTTTTTAGAGGTGCTTCGAACTTTAATAGGGCGAAGTACCTTTTTTGTTTTTGGAAAAAGGGTTTTGTATACAACTACCAAAGCCACGGGAACCAAAAGAATAGATAAAATCATACAACTCATTTTTAGGAAAGTACAACAGTGTACTTTCAATACATATAAAGCAAAGACTAGGCCAACTTTGGTCTATCCTTTTTTGTTTTGAAAGATAATGCCTTTTTTACCCTAGAATTCTGGTAACGGTACAAACGTGCTATGCTGTTCTGTGTTTCCGTCCCAACTTTCTCCAAAGAGATAAAAACAGGAAGGCCAGTAGCCAAAACAACATCCATTTGAGTAGTGCTAACTTTATCATTGGTTTTTACGTCTTGTGCTACCGCGGCAGCGTTAAGAAAAAGAAGTAGGAATACGGTTAAAACAGCTTTCATAATAATCGTTTGAGTTACTTAAAGGTAACCCCTATTTAAGCGCACTCTTTTTGTATACCGCTGAAATACAGGCTTTTTCGGTCTAGGTAAACATCTTGGATAAAGCGTGAAAAAGAGTCGACAAACCGAAAAATACTTCATAACCGGTCACCCTAAGACTATAGTCTTTCACCGATAGTTTTGAGTATTCAGAAGTCTCATGTAGCATGAAAAGTAATTCCTACAATACTATTTCAATACGCCTATTAAACAACTATTCTATACTTCAAAAACATAAAAATTCATAATTTAGCTAGTAATGAAAAAGAAAAAATTCAGCGTCAGCAATATCCTTCTTCTTGTCTTTTTAGCCTTATTACTTATTCCCCAAACACGAACGCCCATTCAGGTTGCGGTTAATAAAGTAAAAATATTGGTGTTGTCTCCATCCGCTATGGATGAAGATGAGCAAACCCAACTACAGCCATTTAACTATAAAGTAAAAGATTTGAATGGCACTTCAAATGTGGTAGAAATTGGAAAGGGAAGGGTTGTGTTTGTTAGCTATTGGGCCACGTGGTGTCCGCCCTGTATTGCCGAACTGCCCAGCATTCAAAAACTATATGCAGATTATGCTGATAAAATGGATTTTATGTTGCTTACGAATGAAGGTCAAGCAGTCGTGCTTCTTTTTTTAGAAAAGAAGGGGTATAAGCTACCGGTGTATTCCCCTCTTATAGAAACCCCAGAAGCGCTTTATGAAACTAGTATTCCCACCAACTATATTATTGATGCTAAAGGAAGAATTATTGTAAAAGAAACAGGAGCATCAAATTGGGATAGTCCAAAGATTAGGATGTTATTGGATGGTTTAATAGCCAAATAAGTTTAACTGTCGTCAAATGGGGTCTGTTTGCTACATCATTTAATACTCCACTAAATTCACCTTTGCAGCCCTAAATGCGATAGGTTTCCCTTTTTGATTATATAGCAGCGGCGCTACTAAAAACCATGCTCAAAAGAAAAACTTGAACACAAAAAATCACAAGCAAGGAACACCAGGACAAACCTTAGGAATCCGTTATCTTTTTTTGCCCTTCTTCCCAAAGTTCTTATCGCCTCTAGTTTTGGGTTTGGAATATTTCTTTTTGATAATCCACTTATAAGAACCGCCTTGGTTCTGTTTGCTATTCTTCTCGGACTTTTCATGGAAGCTGGCGCCTCTTTCATCCTCGTTTTCGCGTAAGGGGTTTTCGTGCTCTATGTGTTTGGGTTGTTCATCACGAGTTAAGCGTTTGGCGATTTCTACTTCCTTCGGAAGTGCTACACCCTCAATTTCTTTTGCCATAAGGGCTTCTATCGCTTCTTTGGCTTCCTCCTCTTTTTCTGTGTACAGCAATATAGATTTCCCTTCCTTTTCTGCCCTCCCCGTACGACCAATACGGTGCATGTAATTCTCTGGATACGCTGGCGTATCAAAGTTGATTACATGCGAAATCTCTTCTAAATCGAGACCTCTGGCCATGACATCGGTCGTGACTAGAATTCGGTTCTGACCCGAATCGAACTGCTTAATGGAGCGCATTCTATAGTTCTGCGTCTTGTTGGAATGGATAATACAAAGCTCCTCGCTAAAAAACTCTGCTAACTCCTGAAAGAGTAAATCTGCGGTTCGCTTACTGGAAACAAAGACCAATACCTTATGGAAGGTTTCAGTGTCCTGTAACAGATGTATCAATAAATTTACCTTGGTATAAAAATTAGGGACGGCGTAGGTAGATTGGGCAATATTTTCCAATGGCGTTCCGCTTACGGCTACCGAAATTTTCTCCACGCCAGAAAAGAAATCGTTTATAAGCAATTCCACATCATCCGTCATGGTTGCAGAAAACATAATGTTCTGCCTACGTTTTGGCAACAGCTCAAAAATATTGATTAGCTGAAACCGAAAACCCAAATCCAACATTACGTCTACCTCATCAATTACTAATTTTTTGATGCTTTTGAGCTGTAAAGCTCTCGATAATACGAGGTCGTATAAACGCGCAGGCGTTCCCACTACAATATCTGTACCCAGGGCCAGGGCCTCTTTTTGCTTGTTCATGCCGGTACCGCCGTAAACACCCAAAACACGAACGGATGCATACTTACCCAGCTTCTCTACTTCCTCCACTACTTGCACCACCAGTTCCCGTGTAGGAACCAAGATCAAGGTCTTTGGATGAATATCCTTTGAAAAGGAGTGTGTATTGAGTATGGGTAATAGATAGGCAAATGTCTTTCCTGTACCGGTCTGTGCAATACCCACAATATCCTTCCCGCTCATAGCTACCGGAAAGGCTTGTTCCTGAATTGGGGTTGCGTTCTCAAAACCTAAGTCACCCAGAGCGTTACGAAGGAGGTTGGATATTTTAAAGTCGGTAAATGCGGACATACGAGCGGCTTTTTTAGTGCTGCTGCAAAGCTATGTGGATATTTTGAGAAACAGGGTACTTCGGCAAATAATATGAGGCTTGGGTTTGGTCTTTACATCAATAATACGTTTCCTCCTTGTTATTTAACTAGCTTAGGCTGTTTTTCTTGTGAATTATAAAGATAGTAGCGTTTTACCACCCCATTCCTGTATTTTCGTATACGCGAACAACTCTATAGAAATCAAATTTGAAGGCTTTAATTCATATCCCAATCGCACAGGATTAAAAAAGGCAATAGAGGGCCCGATACCATGGCCCCAATTCCCTACCGAATGGCAACCAATAATGACATCGGTGGTATCCAAAGCAGTATACTTGTTAAAGCCTTTCATCTTATTGAATCCCGGTTTGGTGAGGGCGGCGTAAATGGCATCCTCGGCCTTTTGCGCCGTAACGCCAGGTTTGATGGTTTTTTTGATGATATCACGGACTTTCACGCCTTAATCAAATGCATTCTTAATTCCTGCTGGCACTTCGATCTCCCCTTCTTTGAGTACATAGGCAATGCGTTTCATATCAGTAAACATATTCATTAAGCCTACACCCCAATACAACATTAACACATCCCCACGTTGAATAATACGATCTGTTGACGTAGCAATTACCCCATCTGGGCCGGTAACATACACAGATGGCATACCAAACGAAGAACCCAGATTATTTTTGAATTGCTGATCCTTCATAAACCAAGCAACATCTTCCAAGGTGGTGACTCCCGGTGTAAGTACTTCATTGGAAAAAGCCTTTTCTGCAATGGTATATGAAAACTCTCCCGCTTCCCCATAAATAGCAATTTCACTCCCTTCCTAAGGTATCTACATTTTGATTCCCTACTTCATATTGAATGGCAGTATAGGATACGATTTTCCAAGCATCCCCTTTTTTAACTAAGGTGACGGTTGCTTTCGCAACCGTTTTTTCTCCTACTTGGCTTGTCCAAGCTTGGTCAAAGGCGACCCAAGCTAAATTGACATCATAAAAAATAAGATAGTTGGAGTTTTCGAATGTAGACCTTATCGGCTCCTGGTTCTCCTTAAAAAATGATTCCAATTTTCCACCGCTATTTTCCCAGCCCTTTTCCTGGGCGAACCCTGCTGCGGAGACATCTAATCGCAATACATCGCTGCTATGGTCCCAATATGACGCCCATTTCTGATAATCTTTCTCCATATAGGCATTCGTTTCCCCAACCACAATTGCTTTGATAGCCTCAGTACTATCTTCCGCCGGCAGTGCTTTTTCCTGTTGACAAGAAAAGAACAGACCGACAAAAACTACAAAAATATATTTATTCATTTCAAATTTATTTAATGCTGATAAACTAGCGCCATTGAGAGGTATTGTTCATTATTATTCTTGTTACAATTTCAGTAACACTCCTTTTCCATTTTCATTTTCTGGATTCAATTCAATTGATTTCTCGTACATTTTAATTGCCTCTGCTTTCCGATTTGACTGTAATAAAACTTCGCCATAACTATCGTAAGTATAAAAACTATTTGGAAATAGCATTGTATTTAATTTAAAAACTTGTAAAGCCTTTTCTAATTCTCCACTTCTTAATAATGTATATCCCCATTCATCCAAATCAGCTTCTGAATGTTTGTTTTTTTAGCTTCGATAGCTAATGTAATGGCATTATCCAAAGCCTTTTCTAAAATGACATTTCGTTGGTCTACGTCCAAGGTTTCAGAATACGCTTTAACAATGGTATTGATGATAAGCATCGGATTATCATGAAATATATAATGACCACTTCCTTCGGCAATCATTTCAGTTCGATTGGATTCCGCATCCACAAAACCTTTGTGGACTTTGTTTCTTAGCGCCCAATACCAGTCAGGATATGGACCTTGAATAGGAGAGGTAATATCTATTGCAGGTACACTCGATGGAAAATCGATGGTACGTAATAATTTAACGGTTTCGGGATAGGTTTTAAAAAGATAATAGTTCCCTAGTGTTTCGGGAGTTTTAGGAGGGACTTCTTGTTGGTCCATCACTTTCAGTACATCATCAGTATAATGGCCTACTAAATTTGCATCAATGCGCACTACATATTTTACGTTGTCTGGATGACGTGATGCATACAACGTTGTATAAAATCCGCCGTAGGAATGAGATACTAAAATAATGTCCTTGTCGAAACCCAGCTTAGCTAAACCTATCTCCAGTTCTTTTATACCATTAAGGATTCCAAAATTCGAATCGTTTTTTAGCTTTGGATTTACCTCGCTTTTTCCAAATCCAGCCCGGTCATAGGTAATTAAAGTGGTACCCGTAATCGCGTGAATTTTTTTCAATATATTATTCCAAACAGAACCATCATTGCCTGCACCAGCTTCAAAAAGAATTGGAGTTCCCGTTCCTTTTAGTATATTGAAATGCATGTTATAGCAACCAACATCAACTAGTGTATCTAAGGTTTGGCAATGCATTGAGAGTGGTAAAAAGAATATCATTACCCATTTAAAATAGAAATGTCTCGTTTGGTCGGTAGTTTTCAAGTTTACATTATTTACAAGTGTCTAGGTAACCTCATTAATTATACCAAACATATATGATTAAGGATAACAAATTCCACATAACTATACCTAAAAACTATTGCTCCGCTAGCACTCGTTATTTCATAAAAATACTGGGTTTCAGTGGGTGTATATAAAAAAGTTACTGAAACGCAGTTCTGCAGGTTTTTCATTTGGATTATACAGCTAGACGTAAAACCGATGCTAATACCGTACAGTATCCACAAAAAACTACCCTAACTAGTACGTCAACGTATTATAGCCATTTGCTTGTAATTGAAGCATCCGTACCGAGGCGGTCGGGGTAACGTTCAGACCTTCAAAAAGCGTCTCTTTCGCTACACCTAATTTTTCCATGGCAACACGGCATACGCTTACCTTGACCTTTCCCTTATAGTTTTGATAAAACGCTTCCAGTTCAGATTTTTTGACCAATTGGGTGACCACCTTACCTTTGACTACAATTTCGTAATCCTCTATTGGAACACCGTTTTCAGTGAGCAGACCATACATACTTAGCACCCCCTTAAAATGCCTTTCCGTAGTAAGTATAAAAGCATATTTAGGTGTTTTTTGCAAATCTGTAATTGCTTGTTGGTCTAATTCTTTTTGACCATAGGCTTCTGTAACAGCAGCAGCCATTACCGTAATAATTAATAGGGTTCGAAAAACAGTATTCATGGATTCTATTTTTAAGTACATCTAGTTTATTTAAAAATACAGAATTAAACTGCCATACCTTGATTTAAGCCATGAGAAAAATTATAACCCTGTATCCTACCCTTGCATTAGACCACCAGATGGCCAAGGAAATCATCGAAAAAAAGCTCTAAAGCCTTGCCATAAGCGCAAAATCACCAAGGAACTTGTTCATTAGGGTATTAGCAAGGCGTGCCGTTTCCTAAATATGAGCAAGAGTATTTATTATTACAAACCTTTGCCAAAAGATGATAGCGAGATAAAAGAAGCTTTGAGATAAAAAGCCAAGGAACACTCGGAGGAAGGTTTTTGGAAGGCCTATTACAGTTTGCATAATGAAGAAGCATAAACGTGACCACAAGTCTTCGATAGCGCTCGTTTGTAAGGATTGCAATCCTGAGTAAGCAGAATAAGTAAACAGCGTATCGTATTAAAAATTTGATTTAATTCTTTTCTGACGGAAAAGAATTAAATCCCCAAAAACTAAATATATAAGCTAAAATACTAAAACTACCAATCTAATATTAAAACCCTTACTTCCCCTCCTTCCGCAACACTTGCAACGGCGGACTGTTCAATACACTTCTACTATTAGAGAGTCCGATAGCAAGCACAAGCAGGGTAATTCCCGGCAATACCACCAAAAAGGGCACCCAAGAGGGTACAAAAGCGGTATCAAAGACAAAATAAGCCAATAACTGACTCCCTACAAGGGATAATAAAATACCTACACTACTTCCTAACACCCCTAAATACAAGTATTCGAAAGCTGTTATTTTTAGTATTTGACTACTTTTCGCGCCTAGCGTACGCAACAGCACGCTTTCTCGAATACGCTGGTATTTGCTATTTCGCACCGAACCTATGAGGACAATAATACCGGTAATGATACTAAAGAAAGCCATAAAACTAATGACCCAAGAAATCTTGTCCAATATACCTTCTACAAGTTCCAGTACTTGCCGTAAGTCTAGCACGGATACATTAGGAAACTTTTGCACCAACTCGCGCTGTAAGGAAGCCGAAGCTGCCTTGTCCGGTGCATGCGTACTTAGCACATGAAATTGAGGTGCTTTTTCCAAGACACCTGTTGGAAAAACAATAGAAAAATTGAGCTGCATGCGTCCCCAATCTACTTTGCGAATACTAGCCACAACGGTTTCCATTAGCATCCCCTGTACATTAAACTGCAAGGTATCACCTACGACTACTTGGGCATCCGCAGCCACATTATCCGATAAAGAAATGGGCACGGGACGATTAGGCAAGACCTCAGCGTTCCACTCGCCATCCAGTAATTTTTCGGAGGCTATGAGGGAATCCCGGTACGTAACTCGGAATTCATGACTTAATATCCAACCCCGAATGGTGCTGGTGCTATCCGTTCTAATATCGTTTACGCTGCGGTCCTTTATTTTTTGCAAACGCATGGTTATAATAGGGATGTTGTCCAAAATGGGCAATCCGTTTGGCGTAATGGTCTGGGCAACGGCTTCCTTTTGGTTCGTCTGCACATCAAAAAGAATGATGTTCGGTGTTTGCTTACTGCTTTCCAAGCTGGCCTTGGCTAATAAAAAATCCTTAGTAAAATACAAGGTACTGATCAGGAAGGTACCTATGCCTATCGCTAAAATGAGCACAGCGGTCTGGTTGTTGGGTCTAAACAAATTTAACAAACTCTGCCGTGCAGAAAAACTCCAAGACTTGGGGAAATAGCGTTTTACCAGCTGCATAAACAAAAGCGCAACGCCGCCCAACACTGCAAAAGTAACAGCAATGCCCAAGACAAAACCTACGGCATAGCGAAGATTGTTCAAGAGCCAAAAGGCAAAAAGAAAAATAAAGGCAACGATGGCCACAATCACCCCTATCTGTGCAGGTCTCGATTTAGAGCCTAGATTTTCCTGCACGCGCAACACCTGCAAGGGCGACACATACCAGGTATTAATTAACGGCGAAAGCGCAAACAAGACCGACATAAAAATGCCCAATAAAAGTCCGACAGCAATCGCCTGTACAGAGGTTCCAATAACAACCTCAAAAGGTAAAAATTCCTGTAAAATCAAAGGAAATGATTGTTGCAATACTAAGCCTAGGAGGGTTCCAACAATTCCTCCAATAAGTCCCATCCCTGCAATCTGAATTAAGAAAATCAAGAAGGTCTGTTTTCTGCTAGCGCCCAAGCATTTTAGAACCGCCACCGCCCGTAGTTTTTCCTTTATGTAAATATGAACAGAACTGGCAATACCCACACAGCCCAATAAAAGGGCAATGAAAGCGACGAGGTTCAAAAAGCGACCGACATTATTATAGCGTCTGCCCAAGCGTTCGCTGGTGGATGTGTGCGTATCTATATCTGCATTCTCAGCATCTAGTTGTGGATCTACAGTTTCATCCAAGGCGGTTAAATCAACATACGGATTATTGAAGTAATAGGCATATTGCAATCGACTCCCCTTTTCCAAGAGTCCGCTCCCTTCCATAAAACGGTAGGGAACCATAATCGGAGGTGCTACGGAGGTTCCTATCCCTGTGCTTCCAGGTGCACTAATCAATGAACCGATAATGGGAAAACGGGTGGTCCCTAGCGTTACACTATCGCCGGGTTCTAATCCAAATTGGAGCATGACCGTGGCATCTACCAGCGCACCTCCCTTTTCTAAATAGGTCTTTGCAGCATCCTTTGGAGTTGTTTCCAGTTCTCCATAAAAAGGAAATCCACCTTGGACGCCTCGAACTTGAACGAATTTAGTAGCTTTGTTTTTAGAAAAAGCGGCCATAGAAGCGAATTTCACTTCCATCGCATCCGAACCACCAAGCGAATCTATGAGTTGCACTACCCGCTCGTTCGCGGGCTGATTGCTATCAATTAGAAAATCTGCCCCCATCAAGGCTTTGGATTGTAGACCGATGTTCTCCTCTAAATTCTGACTAAACGATTGTATAGAAACTACGGCCGCAATACCCAAAATAATTGAAGCCATAAACAATAGCAATCGTTTTCCACTGGCTTTACCATCTCTCCACGCCATTTTCAGCAACCAACGAAAAGGAGCTTTATTTTGTTTTTTGATACTATTCAAGATACGGTGGTGGTTTCGTTAGCAATAATTTTTCCACCTTTCAATCGTAAGACGTAGTTGTTGCGTCGAGCCAAATCTAAGTCGTGGGTAACAATAACCAGCGTGGTACCTGCTTCCTTATTCAAGTCGAACAGTAGTTTAATGACCTTCTCCCCTGTTTCCTCATCCAGATTTCCTGTAGGTTCGTCCGCGAATAGAATTTCGGGTTTGGTAGAAAAAGCTCGTGCTAACGCGACACGCTGTTGTTCCCCGCCCGATAACTGGGACGGATAATGATCGTAACGATCTCCCAAGCCTACTTTTTGCAACAATTCCATAGCCACTTGAGCCGCATTGGTAGCGCCCTGTAGTTCTAAGGGTACGCTTACGTTCTCCAAGGCCGTAAGTGTGGGCAATAACTGAAAGTCCTGAAAAATAAAACCAACTTTCTGATTACGTAAAAAAGCTCGCTCGTCTTCATTTAAAGCGCTTAAATCTTCCCCACAAAGGCTTACAATGCCGTCGTCCGAACGGTCGAGTCCGGCGCAAAGACCTAAAAGTGTGGTCTTTCCACTTCCGGAAGGGCCCACAATGGCGAAGGTATCACCAGCTTCTATACTGAAGGAAATATCATCAAGAACCGTTAAATTTTTGGAACCACTGGTATAGGTTTTCCTAAGCTTGCTTACGTTTAATATCTTTGTCATATGTCATTTCAGTAAAGCCGACAAAATAACGAAATGATTTCAATTTAAAGCGCAGATGACTATGGACAAAGTATTAAAGTTTCGTTATTTTTTGATACTATTAGTATTTTGGAACTGTGGAGAAAAACCAAAGAAAGCAAGCACCGACGATGCCGTTAAAACAGAAACAACAACTTCTGATGAAACAGCAGCTGAAGGCGATAAGGTGATGCTCTTTTTTGGGAATAGCCTAACCGCTGCATACGGTTTGGATACCGAAGAAGGTTTTCCCAACAGGATACAACTTAAAATGGATTCTTTGGGGCTGGATTATACCGTAATAAATTCCGGTCTTAGTGGAGAAACAACCGCTGGCGGACGTAACCGACTGGATTGGGTACTGAACCAAGCCGTGGATATTTTTGTGTTGGAGCTAGGCGCAAATGATGGCCTACGCGGTATTCCACTTACAGAAACACGTGCTAATTTACAAGCCATCATCGATATGGTGCGTGCCAAAAATCCACAAACAAAAATAGTATTGGCGGGCATGCAAATTCCACCGAATCTAGGTAAAGACTATACCACGGATTTTAAGAATATTTTTCCCGAATTGGCTACGGCAAACGATGTTGCACTGATACCGTTCTTACTGGAAGGCGTTGCGGGCATACCGGAACTAAACTTGGAAGATGGGATACACCCAACGGCCGAAGGCCAAAAAATTGTTGCAAAAACCGTTTGGAACGTATTGCAATCCCTAGTACTAGAAAACTGATTGTTAGGTACACTATCATATTAGACTAATTTAGGATGCTTTGTTTTCACTTTAAAGCTCAAAGCACGTTTAACCCTCGAGTTTTTCATTACAAAAATTCCGGCGAGTGTTTTTGCCTTTCTGTTTAGTAGCATAGGTTGTTCTCCCACATTTACGATGGAGATGGTAGTAGTGTTCACTTTTAGTTGAACAGACTTGGAGCTGTTTTGTGCATCCTGTGCCTGAGCGAGGCTAGTGGTAGAAATGATAAAAGCAATAAATAAAAATTTACACATTGATAAGTAATTTGGTTTCTATATAACTCGTCACTACCCTATTATACCTTTTCTCTTTCGACTAAAAGAGCGGTTTTCCCGATGAAATCCAAAATATTCGATGAATAACACTTTTAGACATCGAAATTCCTACAAACTTAGCTTGCTTTTATCGATAAAATAGAACACTTCGTCGATTTATTAATATTTTTCCTACAAAAATATCAATTAGACGAAGTAAATTTCATTTTAAGCAATCGTCAAGAGGGATTATCCCCTTTTTGGCTATCCTTTTATACCTTACATTTCGGAACGTCCAACCTACTAAAGTACCAAAATGAAATTCAGTTCCATTGCCTTATTTTTAATACTGTTCTCTCTAAGCAGCATATCAGCACAACAAATTACAGGGAAGCTAATTGACAAGACCACCCAAGAGCCAAGGAAAGCTAATTGACAAGGCCACCCAAGAGCCACTGTTACATGCCACAGCTACCTTATATAATCAAGAAAACGAGGCCTTGATTACCGGAGTAATTACTACATCCGACGGTAGTTTTATAATTGACACCATTAAAAACGGCACCTATGTTCTTGACGTCTCGTTTATAGGCTACACCAAACAACGAATAGAAAATATAAGTGTAGTAGTAAACCAAGCCCATATAAACTGGGGTACCATTACTTTGGTTCTCGGTGCCAACCGACTGAACGAAGTGGTGGTTACTGCAGAAAGTGCGACGGTCATTAATAAAATAGACCAGCAAGTATTTGATGGCAAGAAATTTCAAAATACCCAAGGAGGTTCGGCAACTGATGTACTGCGGAACCTTCCATCAGTAAGTTTAAACGGCCTTGGAGAAATTCAGGTTAGGGGCACCTCTGGGTTTGTAGTTTTGCTAAATGGAAAACCAGTTCAAGGAAACCCCATCACTTTGTTGAACCAGCTACCGGCAAACTCCGTGGAACGTACAGAGGGCATTACGGCTCCTTCTGCAAAATATGACCCCAAAGGCAAAGCGGTCATACTTAATATTCTGACCAAAAAGGGAGCTACCAACGCACATTTGCTCGAGTAAATCTAAAGGTAGAAATGCCATCTATAGAAGTCATGGATCGCGACTTTGACCTTAGGGACCGAAATAATAACATCCATACCACCTATACCTATAATTTTGTGCGACCCTTTCCTTCGACATCCGTACAATACACCACTTAAAAAAATACCAAGATAAAGGTCTTTTACAGCAAACGGATAGAACGGACCACTACCTTTAAGATGAATCCGTTTCCAGAACGGGAACATTCAGAGACTTTGGAGCAAGGCGACCCTGAACTCCTGCCTGAATTTATAGATTTGGTAGAAGTGGGAATTACCAAGAATTTTAAAGAAGGAAATTCGCTTTTCGCAAGGGCATATTATAGAAACGTCAAAAATATAGTGAATCGGGTAAACACTATATTTAACGATACCATCCTAAATCGCATTTATTCCAATGTTGGTCGTGGGGAGGCCTTAGAGCTGGAACTAGGCTCCCAATTACGAGCTTCCAAAAACTGGAGTACTTTTATTGATGCTAATTTTCACTCCAATACCATAGATGGTGCTTTTGACAATACGCCCATAAACACCCATGCTTATCTACTCGGTAAATGCAAACAGTAGCCTAAGGTTCTCTGATAGTGCTTCATTACAATTTACCTTCAACTATTTATCTGCTAGAAATACCGCATAGCGCGAAGATTCGGAATTTTATTCTCCAAACCTTAGCTTCCGAAAATCGTTTTTAGATAATAGACTGTTTGCTGCGCTGCAATGGCAACAAATAGACCTGGGTTTATTGAATACAAACGAACAGCTTATCAACAACGGCTAGACCTGAAGAATTCTTTACAACTACCAATGATGTATACGAAGTAGATATGGCGCTTTTAAACTTGTCTTATTCCTTCAACAAGAACAAGAACAAGAACGAATCTACGTTTATAGAAAGTGAATTTGGCAAGCGGGAGTTTTAAACAATCTGCTTATAACCCAAGTGGATAAGGAATTTATCTATGTAAACCATCTTTTCCCTTTACATAAACAAACACTAGCTTTCGCTCCGGAGTCGCCTATTCTGATACTATGAATTACTCTAACAGGGTCTTCATACTTTCAATTATGGAATTCTTCTTTGGTATGGATTTTCGTTTTAATTTTATATTAAGCCATTTTAGCCTTGTTTCTTTTTGTAGTAAAAGACAATGCTTTAGTTACTCTAGCATTTTTAAACTTGTAAAGTCTTGCAACTTCCGTAGTGTTCTCTAAGTGCAATTCAGCAGCAGTTTCGGTAATGATAGTCGTTTCAATAGTTTCTACTTTAAGAGCTGTTGTGTTGTTCTGAGCTTGTGCACTCATTCCGATGAAGAAGATAAAGAAGATGGTAGCTGTTGTTTTCATGACTTG
>JBLHNI010000051.1:0-14535 GCA_047650615.1 Maribacter sp. | reverse complement strand
AATTATAGGTAATGGCGGCCATATTTTTATGGCTGAATATGGTGGCACCATCGTTGGTTGCTTTTCATTATTACCCTATAAAAACAAACATTTTGAATTAGGAAAAATGGCCGTAGATTCAAACTATCAAGGCTTAAGAATTGGGCAGCAACTCTTATCGTTTGCCATAGACTTTGCAAAAAGTAATCATTGGAACACGATTACCTTATATTCTAGCACAAAACTACCAACGGCACTCCACATCTATCGTAAATTTGGCTTCAAAGATGTAGTCCTAGAAAAAAACCTACCTTATGCGCGAAGTGATATTAAAATGGAGTTATACTTAAAAAAAACTAAATGTTAGGTATTTAATGTAAGAGTTTTAGTGAATGTAGATGGAATTCGTTTTTTGAGTTTAAGTTTAAAAAAATCCTTAGTCAGAGAAACTTGGCGTTTAGTAAATTAGTAAAAGAAAATTATGAAAAAAATAGCATACGTATTAATTGGCTGCCTTCTTCTAACTGGATGCAAAGAAAAATCAAAAGCTACCATGTCCGATAACAAGGAAATCTTGGGTGCCGAAATTTCTAGCGATACGGAGCAAACTGAAAATTCTGATGATGAAATTAAAATCATCCCAATCGAACACGCTACGGCAATATTAGAATGGAAAAATATAACCATATATATAGACCCTGTTGGTGGCGCATCTACCTTTGAAGGTCAAAAACAACCCGATTTAATATTGATAACCGACATACACGGGGACCATTTTAGCTTGGAAACACTTGAAGCACTGGATACTTCCAAAGCAAAAATTATGGTTTCGCAAGTGGTAGCCGATGAAATTCCGGATGCTTTCACCCCTCAGATAGATGTGCTCAACAATGGAGAATCAAAAGAACGTTTCGGCATAAACATAGAAGCAATTCCTATGTATAACCTGCGAAAAGAAGCCTTAAAATTTCATAAGAAAGGAAGGGGTAACGGTTATGTTCTAAATATGGGAGGAAAACGACTCTATTTTTCTGGGGATACAGAGGATATTCCAGAAATGAGAGCCCTAAAAAATATAGACAAAGCATTTATTTGCATGAACCTACCGTATACTATGACGCCAGAAAGTGCTGCGGAGGCAGTGCTAGAATTTAAACCAAAACAAATATATCCATACCATTATAGAGGGAAACCTGATGTAAGTGATGTGACTAAATTTAAAACCTTGGTAAATAAAGGCAACTCAGAAATAGAAGTTGTGCAACTGGATTGGTATCCCAAAGATGAGTTTTAATAAAAGTTGATGCTAAGAAAATATTTAGGCTTTCCCCTGTTATTCTTAGTAAGATTGGAAGTTTCTACTATGAGGTTAATAAAGCCGTACTTACTTTTCACTGCTGCGTAATGCATGATAGCTCAATTATAAATCGATTATCGTGACCATACCTATAATCGAATACAAACTACCTAAAAATCAACTTAGCAATCTTATTCCTACCTGCGGCATAGGCAATAGTATCATTCTGAAAGCGAAGTGTAAAAAATGATTCGTCCGATAGTTGTTTCCACGAATTCCCTTGATTACTAGAATAAGCAATTCCCGTAAACCCAAGCGCCACAATTCCTTGTCCTTCCGTTCCTGGTACAAATTGGATACAGCTCCTATAATTAGGCAAGATTCCGTTTGCCACTAGTGTCCATGTCTTTCCTCCATCAGTTGTAATTGCTTTATTCTTTGTCTTACGCTCTGGATCGGTATAATCGCCTCCAATAACCACACCTACATTCTCATTGTAAAAAGCAATAGAATAGATTCCCTCGGTGGGTTCGTTAGTTTTTATGGGCGTATTTTGAACTTCCCAAGTCTGCCCTTTATCTGAAGAATATAAGATTCGCTTTGTAGTTGCTACCCATGTTTTATCACCCACCACTGCAATATTGGTATTACTGGCAGCAAAAGCACCTTCGCCTTCAATGCCTTCAGGCACATTAGAACATGGTAATTTAACCCAAGTATTTCCTCCATCACGGGTAATGATAATACTTATACATCCATCCATAGTATCTCCTATGGCAATGCCCTCGCTATCATTCCAAAAGGTCATGGCATCGTAAAAAACGGCATCATCTTCTTCTTTATAGACGAGTTCCATATTCCCTTGATTACCTGTCTTGTAAAGTAGTGCTGGATTGGCAACTGAAAGCATAAAAAAATCGGTGGACGTATGCGCTACAGCACGAAATTCGGGAATACTGGAATGGTATTTTTCAATATTACTTCTTACTTTTCCTGTGGTTAAATCTATTGTACCAAAAGTTCCTTTATTTGCAGCAAATGCAAGGCTATTTTCCATAATTTCTATAGCACGGATATTTAGGGAGTCTGTGTACAAATTCTCAACACCTACACTCGTAAACAATATTTGTTTTTCTTTCTGCGAGCAGCAAACGAGCAGTATAAAAATGATTAAAAAGCTAAAGTGGCGCATGTTTATTAAAGTTTCTCAAAAATAAAGGGAATCACTTCTAAAACAATACCTTTGCAGACTTAATTTTTTAGAATGAAACTGCACAGGAACCTCGTATTTGCCGTAATAGATGCCTTGAATTTAATATTCAATGAAAAAGAATATGCCGACAAGGTAGTTCAAAAAGTATTGCGTTTTGATAAGCGCTGGGGTGCTAGAGATAGAGGTTTTATAGCAGAGACTACTTATGAAATGGTACGTTACAAGCGTCTCTACACAGAAATTGCAGATGTAAAAGAGCCTTTTAGTAGACCGGATTTATTTCGTATGTGGGCTGTTTGGGCCGTACTTAAAGGAGTTGCTTTACCAGATTGGAAACAAATAGAACCTACTCCGGAACGTCGTATTAAAGGGAAGTTCGATGAGCTTTCTAAAATCAGAAAATACCGTGAAGCGGTACCCGATTGGATAGATGAACTTTGTGAAAAATCGCTTGGTGAAAAATTGTGGACGGCAGAAATAGCAAAACTAAACGAACCCGCACAAGTTATCCTTAGAACCAATACATTAAAGACAACTAGAGAAGAATTGAGAAAAGCCCTCTTGGATGAAGGTATTGTTACCGAAGCTATTAAAGGGTATGATTCTGCACTACGCTTACCAGAAAGAGCTAATGTTTTTGTAACCGAATGTTTCAAAAAAGGATACTTTGAGGTGCAGGATGCCTCTTCCCAGTTGGTAGCCGCCATGCTAGACGTAAAACCTGGACAACGGGTGGTAGATACCTGCGCAGGAGCTGGAGGAAAATCACTACACCTTGCCGCCTTAATGGAAAACAAAGGACAGTTAATTGCCATGGACATCTACGGTTCTAAACTAAAAGAATTAAAGCGCCGTGCCAAAAGAAACGGTGCGCACAATATAGAACCTAGGGAGATTGATTCTACCAAGGTATTTAAAAAGCTATACGGAAGTGCAGATAGAGTGCTTATAGATGCACCCTGTACCGGTTTAGGGGTGATTAGAAGAAATCCTGATACCAAGTGGAAGATGCAGCCAGAATTTTTAGAGAAGATTACCAAAATTCAACGAGAAATTCTAGGTAGCTACAGCAAAATCTTAAAACCAGGCGGTAAAATGGTATACGCTACTTGTTCAATTCTACCACAGGAGAATAATGACCAGGTAAAATCGTTTTTATCCAGTGAAGAAGGAACAGACTTCACACTTATTAGGGAGAAGAAAATCTATGCCTCTAAAAGCGGATTTGATGGATTCTATATGGCATTATTGGAAAAGAAATTGGTGTAGTTTTAACTCCCCCATTTCTAGATGCTAGAAGCCAAGTATGCGCTAGGATTAATCAAATAACGCAGTTTGTTGTGTAGCAGCTTTGGCGTCCACTTTTGTTTTCACCTCGGCAACACCGGTCTGTTTATCTCCCCAACGCTTCATAGCCTGTACTACAATTAGTAAAGACTTCCCTAGTGGCGTTATAGTATATTCTACCCTAGGTGGAATTTCTGCAAAGGCAGAACGTTCCAAAATTCCCAATTTCTCTAGAGATTTTAACTGCTTACTCAGCATCTGTCGATTAATACCTTCAACCACAGTTAGTAACTTCGTAAATCGGTTAGCACCTTTTGATATTTGAAATAGAATAATGGGCTTCCATTTACTATCTAACATCTGCATACACATAGTTACTCCGCAAGTTGCAACAGGTACTATCTTTTTTGAAGGCATATTATAGTTCGTTGAAAGGTATTCTTAGGGTGTATTATTAAAATTGCTAAACTAATATACTATATACAATTATCATACTTAAATGTAGGTAATATTATAGTCTGTAATTCATACTTAGTTTTTAATCACTCCACATTAAAAATTAACGGCGCTAAAAAAGCAACCCTGTTATACGAAATGTATGCAGGGTTGTTATAAAATCAACTAGAGTAGAATCTACTTTTTCAAAGTAGGATACTCAACTCCTAATTGCTCCAAATATGTGTCGTATTTGGTTTCATCATAATAAAACTGCTCTAATTGGGTCCGAAACTGCCCTTGCTTGTCCGCATTTAGATAAATGGGAGGCATATCACTTTCAGAAATCATAGGAATAAATTTAGTTTCTTTGGTTTGTTCATTTGTAAAATAATCCCAAGCTCCCGTTAACAGCTCTGGTTTCAATAGGAAATCCAAAATAGTCATGGCCTCTGCTTTGGCTCCGGCTACTACTCCTTTGTGGGCAATAGGTGTGGCCATGGAGATAGCATTGCTCCAATGATGTCCTTGTAAGCCTGGAATATTAGATGGAAAACGCATGGTTACCGTTGGCACTTTCCAAGAAATATCACCTATATCATCAGATCCTCCGCTTATTGGCTCAATTACTGGCAATCCCAAAGGGGAAAGCTCCGTGCTCAATCCTTCTATTTTTTCTGAATTCACCTCCGTTTGCACTGCTTTGGCTAAAGCCTGGTCAGCTTCTGACCAAGTGGGTAGTCCTACTTGCTTAATATTCTCATACATAGTTTCCGCAATTACCTTATTGTAATGTCTCGGCCATGCAGCACCTAGTATTTTATGTTTTACAGTGGTACCGGTCATCATTGCAGCACCCTCGGCCATTTTATTTGCCTCGTTGTACATATCCATAATTCCCTCATATTTTATATCCCTAAAATAAAACCATATCGCTGCTTTAGAAGGAACTACATTAGGTTGGTCGCCAGCGTCTGTGAAAATTGAATGAGACCGTCTTAATGGGTGTAAATGCTCCCTTTTATAGTTCCAAGCTATATTCATTAATTCAGCTGCATCCAAGGCACTTTTTCCGCGCCATGGAGATCCAGCAGAGTGGGCAGATTCTCCATCAAAAGAATATTCTACTGAGATTAATCCCGTACCTCGTGTGGGGCCATAAGAAACACTAAGGTTATTACTTACATGGGTAAAAATACACATGTCTATATTATCAAAAAGCCCATCTCGCACATACCATGCTTTAGCTGCAACCAATTCTTCGGCAATGCCTGGCCAAACAAGCAGGGTACCACCAATATTTTCGCGCTCCATAATTTGCTTTACAGCCAACGCAGCAGAAATATTCATAGGAATACCTGAATTGTGGCCTTCGCCATGCCCGGGTGCACCATCGACTATAGGTTTGTGGTAAGCGACCCCAGGATATTGTGAGGCTTTTGGTATGCAATCTACGTCACTGCCTAAGGCTATGGTAGGTCCGTCTCCATTGCTCCAAGTAGCAAACCAAGCTGTTGGAATACCAGATATTGAATTTTCAATCTCAAAACCGTTTTCTTTTAAAATTCCAGTAAGGTATTTAGATGATTCTACCTCCTGAAACCCCAGCTCGGCAAAACTGAAAATTTTATCAACCATTACCTGAGACTGCTTTTTATTGGCTTCAACAATGGCAGCAGCTTCTAACTTTAATTTTTCAATTTGTTTTTTGGATATTTTCTTTTGTGAAAAGCAGCTTGCCGTAACGAACAAGGCACATAAAAAAAATAGGGTGAAGGTTTTTTGTTTCATGATAGTTTGTTGGATTTATTTGGTAGAAGATACGATAAACTATGATGATTTTTCGGTCTACCCTATTTTTTGAGGATTATAAAATCTAAGGCTATAAATTTATATTTAATTCAATAAAACGGGACGAATTTTCAAGTTTCAGGTAATCAAAGCTAATCTGATTTTCTAGAAAAAAGGGGTACAAGCTGTGCTTTGCTAAAAACTGTGACCTTTAAAAAACAGGTTTTGTACTATTACTTTCTTCCCTAAGAAAAATGATACGGTCTAAGTTAATTTTAAAGTTTTGTTAAGGAAAGATAAGGACTTAAACCCCTAACTTTAGCTCTTAAGTTCTTCAAAGTAAAAAAGCTCAAAAATGATTAGAACACTAATGCAAATCCTTCCTCTTTTTGTTTTATTTTATTCTTGCTTAAATTATGCCCAAGAAAGCCGCTACACTTTTAAAAAAGGGGATTACAACGGCATTGGAAAATGGTATATGAATCGCGAAATATCTCATGTTATGGGCTATCAAGGTATGTCTTGGCTGGAAAGGGATGAGCGTGAAAAGGAAGAACATACGACGTCCCTTTTAGTAAATATGAGTATCTCTGAAACAGACGATATTGCCGATATCGGGGCAGGTTCTGGTTACCATGTGTTCAAGATGGCATCGAAGGCAACTGCCGGCACCATCTACGCTGTTGATATACAGGATGAAATGTTGGCCGCAATGAGGGACAAAAAAGTGGGTGATAATTTCCGTAATGTGGAATTGATAAAAGGAAGCGAAAAGAGTGTAAACTTAGCACCTAAGTCAGTCGATAAAGTGCTCATTGTAGATGTCTACCACGAAATGAATTTTCCTTACGAAATGCTATCCTCCATCAAAAAAGCAATGCGACCTAATGGCAAATTGTATTTGATAGAATACCGAGGCGAAGACCAAAATGTACCTATCAAAAAGTTACACAAAATGACCGAAGCCCAAGCGATTAAAGAAATGAAAGCCGTGGGCATGGTACTGCAAGAGAATATCGATACCCTACCGTGGCAGCATTGTATGGTTTTTGTGAAGGATGAGGAGTAACTGGTAATGAATATCCAATTATCCCACAAAATTAATGACAACGGCTTAGGTGAAATGGCGAGTCAACTAAAATATATATTTCCTTTCTTTTTAATAATTAATAGTATGACAGCACAAATAATAGTTGATTTTAAAGAGAACCCTAGCACCATAAACTGGTATGTGATAGACGATGTGGTTATGGGTGGCCGTTCGTCTGGAACATTTGACTTGATCGATGAAGGTTACGGAAAATTCTCAGGAGTAGTGTCCTTAGAAAATAATGGTGGCTTCTCTTCAGTTCGGTATGACATGAAGACTACCATTGTAAATCCTAATAATATTATCCGTATCCGCTTAAAAGGCGATGGTAATCCCTATCAATTTCGGGTAAAAGATAAGCGCAGACAATACTATAGTTATAGTATAAAATTGGAAACAAGTGGTGACTGGCAAACCCTGGAATTCAGATTGAAAGACCTCTACCCTATCTTTCGCGGCAGAGCGCTAGACCTACCTAATTTTAATCACGACACCATAGAAGAACTGCAGTTTTTAATTGGTAATAAAAAGCCACAAGAATTCAAATTATTAATAGCGTCTATAATATTGCTTGATTCGCAATAATCGAGTTTCCTTCTCAAACTGCTGTACTATCTCAAAACTGCAGTTACCCCTCTAAACTGATTTCAAGCTAAAATTTGAATTATGAATGAGTGCAGCTTAATAGTATATTCGGTATTGATAAATATACTATCGCTTCTATCCTACCTATTATTCGATAACATCGTGATATTATACACCTAAAACAGTTGGCTCCCAAAATTCAACAGTTGGGTAGTTCCATTTTTATTTTCATATGGTTTTGTTGCAGATTTGTTCCAACGATAAACAACAAATAGTATGAAAACAATTGGACTTATTTTAGGATTAGTATTTAGCGGTGTAGTAGTAACCGCTCAAGACAAAGAAGGCGTAACCATAACTGTGGTTATAGAAAATGTACTTTCGAATGAAGGTACTGTTATGGGAGCCTTGCACACAGAACAAACGTTTATGAGAGGTCCTGGGATAATCAACCAACAACTAGATGCGACAAAGGGAGAAGTTACACTGACGTTTGAAAATGTGGAGAAAGGAAATTTCGCGGTAATGCTCTTACATGATACCAACCAAAACAAAAGAATGGATTTCGAGGCAAACGGTATGCCCAAAGAGAATTATGCGACATCTGGTGGAACTGATTTTGGCCCTCCAAGTTTTGCGTCTGCCAAATTTGAAGTAGCCGATGAAGATTTAGAATTCAGAATTCGGTTCTAAATACGCAAATGCATCCTCAATAAAAAGCTCCATATGTAGGAGCTTTTTTCATGTATTCAAACGTTAGTTTACTAGGTTCTCAAAATCCTGCCAAGTCACCTATTACTATACTAAAATCAAATAAACCTGACGATTATAATAAATTTAACTGATAGTTTATTTAATTTTGTATTGTAAAATTACCCTTATGACTATTACACAATTACAATATGTACTGGCGGTTGCCGAATATCAAAATTTCACGCTGGCTGCGGAAAAAAGCTTTGTTACTCAGCCTACGCTAAGTATGCAGGTACAAAAGCTAGAAGACGAGCTAGATGTCTTATTATTTGACAGAAGTAAAAAGCCCATCTCCGTTACAGAAGTTGGAAAAAAAATTGTGGCACAGGCTAAAAATATTGTAAACGAAGCCGGGCGTATAAAAGATATCGTAGATCAAGACAAGGGATATATAGGTGGGGATTTCACCTTGGGTATCATTCCAACGGTTATGCCCACATTGCTGCCTATGTTCTTAAAAACCTTTATCACTAAATATCCTAAAGTAAATCTTATCATAAAGGAACAAAGCACGGAAAATCTGATAAAAAATATCCAGAATGGTCATTTAGATGCAGCTATTGCCGCTACGCCCTTAGAAATTGAATATATTAAAGAAAGACCCTTATATTACGAGCCCTTTGTAGGGTACATTACTTCTGAGCACCGGTTAAGCGGAATTAAGGAATTAACGGTAGAAGACCTGGACGTTTCTGATATATTACTATTACAGGATGGCCATTGTTTTAGGGACGGCGTATTAAACCTCTGTAAAACACCGAAAAAACTGGGAGATGAACATTTTAAATTACAAAGTGGAAGCTTCGAAACCTTGGTGAACCTTGCCAATGAGGGGTTGGGCATGACACTTCTCCCCTATTTAAACAGTATGGAACTTAGTCCCGAAAACAAAAAAAATATTAAATACTTTAAAGAACCCTCACCAGCGCGTGAAGTAAGTATTATATTTCATAAAAATGAGCTGAAAATTCAGATAACAGAGGCGTTAACAGAAGTCATTACCAGTATTGTAAAAGGCGCAATCACATTTCAGGACGTGAAAATCATTAGTCCATTAAACAAATAAAAAAGCCACTTTGAAGTGGCTTTTCGTTATGCTTTTAAATACGTTAAACTGTTTTGTAATTCTGGTTTGTCCGTTATGAACTTGTGTAACCAGAGTCTCAATTCTTCTACCTCTTCAGGTAGTAAAAGTTGAAGGGCTTTTTTTAGTTCTTTGCAAAATAATTTCACATCGAAACTAACTTTTTTCAGTACTGTCTTGCTGTACTCAAGCATTGATTTTGCCATTGTAGTACCTTGTTTATTAATTAGTTATTACGTGAATTTAAACATAAAATAAGAAATAATATTATAATTGACATGTTAAAATAAACTTAGAAATGTTAAATCTGAGTAGGCTTGAACCTCTTAACCAATTCACCTTCCATAACTAAATGAAAAAAGTGCTCCTGAGTTGTTGTCTTATAACCGCGTTGATAAGTTGTACATCAACCAAAAAAATGGTTTTAAAAAATATGGACAATACGCTATCCTCAACCTTTTATGATAACCAGTTTACAGGTCTTTTGTTTATCGATGGCAATAGCAAGGACACCCTGTTTAGTCGAAATAGTGACAAGTACTTTACCCCAGCAAGCAATACTAAGATTTTCACCTTATATACAGCCATAAATACCCTCCCGGATAAAATTCCAGCATTACGATACCTTAAGCAAAACGACACCTTGTATGTTGAAGGCACAGGAGACCCCTCTTTTCTACATCCTTATTTAAAGGATAGTACGGCTTTTTATTTTCTTCAACAGCATAAAAATATTGCCTTACATGCCGGCAATTTTCAAGATTCCCGCTTTGGGCCTGGTTGGTCCTGGGACGATTATGAGTACTACTACTCTCCAGAAAGAAGCGGCTTTCCAATGTATGGTAATGTGACAATAATTTCCAATAAAGCAGGAGTACAAATTTTACCTGAGTATTTTAAGGATAGTGTGGTGCACGTTTCAAATAATACCAACCGCGAAATGCATCGTAACCTGTTTTACTTTGATGCCGCTAGGACAGACACCTTGGAAGTACCCTTTAAAACTGGAAACACTATCCTTAAAAATCTACTGGAAAAGGAATTGAACCAGAAAATAAGGGTTACCCAAAAAATGCCTAAGGGAAAGAAAAAAACATTGTATGGTATAAAATCCGATTCCCTCTACGTAAGATTGATGCATGAAAGCGATAATTTTATTGCCGAACAATTACTGCTTCTTTCTGCATCTGAAACCACGGATACCCTAAACAGTAACCTAGCGATAAGGAATGCCTTGGAAAATTTGCTGCCAAACCTACAGCAACAGCCCAGGTGGGTAGATGGGTCTGGACTCTCCCGTTACAATTTATTTACACCCCAGTCTATGGTGCATGTCTTAGAACGCCTTTATGAAGAACTGCCGAAGGAGCGACTTTTTAAAATTTTTCCATCAGGTGGCGTATCCGGAACTTTAGAGAATTGGTATGGTAATGAGTACGAACCATACCTCTATGCCAAATCTGGGAGTTTAGGGAATAACTATTGCTTGAGCGGTTATTTATTGACAAAATCTGGCAAGACCGTTATATTTAGTTTTATGAACAACCATTTTAGACAACCTTCATCAGAAGTAAGATTAAGAATGCAACAGATTTTTGAGAATATTAGAGATACGTATTAAATAGCCCGTGGATTGTCTATGATTGCACTATCATATTTTAGAAATCCCCTATTCCATTACACTTTATGCTCATTTATGCTTCTATGCCCTATTAGGCAAGACCTTTATTTACCCAGTGTAGCCAAAGTATCTTTTTTAAGGTGTGCTGAAAAGGTATCCAATAAAAACTGTAGTTTCGGCTGAATATGGGTTTTACAAAACGGCCGCTCCGTGTCTGTAAAATAATAATTATGGAATTGACTATTAGAGGGTTTAAAAGCGTTGAATGGAAGTACTTGTGTAACAAGGGGTTCATCAAAATCGCCTTGTATCGCTTCTAAAAAACCAGATATAAGTCCGGCATCTGCATCCGAAAATACATAAACCGCAGAACGGTACTTGCTGCGCATAGAATGTTGAGAAGTGCTATTGTGGGTGTGTAAATGAACGGCAATTATATCCTTCAAACGAATACTATCCTCATAAAAGTGAACGATTACAGCCTCCGAAAAAGATGAATTTACCCCAGTAGCGGCAATGAATCCCTGTTCTACTTTATACACACCCTTTAGGGATTGAAAAACTGCCTCGGTGCACCAATGGCATCCACCGCCTAGTCCAATTTTTTGTAATTTCTGCATACCCTGTTGGTCGTAAAAAAGCGGCTAAAATAACACCATGAGTTACCCTTCAAAAATACCCGTTAATGCAGCATACTGCAACAGCATAATGCTCTTAGCATCTTTTATACCACCGCTAAAAACCATATCCAGTGCCTCTGTAAACGTACATTCCAAAACTTCAATATTCTCGGTTTCATCTTCTGCCCCACCGCCTTCTTCTACCTTCATATGCGTGTCATATTCCCCCAGAAAAAGATATAGTTTCTGTGTAACGGAACCAGGACACATAAAAGTAGCCATCACCTGCTGAACAGCATTTAGTTTGTAACCTGTTTCTTCTAAGGCTTCTTTTTTTATACATTCCTCGGGCGATAGTCCGTCTAAAAGTCCGGCACATACCTCAACCATCATACCATCCTCATTACCGTTTACGTAGGTTGGTATCCGAAATTGCCGTGTAAGCACTACGGTTTTCCTCTCCCGATTGTACAGTAGAATAGCAGCACCATCGCCACAATCATAGGATTCCCTACGTTGGGTTTCCCAAGTACCGTCTTCTTTTTGATATTCAAAATTGTAATTGTTTAAGGTGTACCAATTATCTGACAACTCCACTTTTTCAATATTCTTTATTCGTTCGTTCTTCACAGTACAAAGTTAAAAACTCCTAAGATATAATTCCCCCATTAATTAGTGTCTTTTTCATTTAAGACCAAAACTTGCTTTAAAATGAAAACCTTTATCGGCATTTGGCTACTTCTCATTTTAACTCCTTTCGACCTTTTATTTACAGGATTTCGGAGAAGATTATATTTTGGAATGGAAGAAGTTTCACCCTTCAAAAGCCCTTGATTCCGTTATGCGGCCATCGGTTTTCCAGTATGAAGATCGTTCTAAAGAAAAGATTATCAAATGGTTGGGCTTTAACGAGGGAATACTAACCGAATTATCCGCTACGAACTCAAATATTGACCCAATTGATGGGCGACTTTTAAGAGTGAAGGCACAGTCAGAAGTAAACAAATGGAAAACATTAAGTGAACATACTATTTCACTTCGGTTATATCCCAAATTGATTGAAAATGTAATTACATCAGTTTTCAAGGCTGATTATCTTCTTAGTTCGGAGAAATCGGTATTGATTTACGACCGACTTACAGCAATAACACAACTAGCCAAAGTCGCACAATCGAATCTAAAGCCAGTATTAAAAATTGAGGTAGAAAAAGGCTTGGAAGATTTGGGGAGTATAAGAAATTTTCTTCAAAAATATTTAGAGAAACAACTACAATCAAACGGGCTATAAAAAACCTGTAAAGGCTTAAATTTAAAGCGGACAACAGCGTTACAAAGTGTAGAAGAACGAAAAGAATTTAGTCCCTCTACGCTTCAAAAAAATACGCTGGAATCGGTTTCTATTCTAGGTGAGCAAGAATATGACCGCAGACTGTCACTTTATACCGATAGTAATCTTACTTCAAAAAAATTAGGCGAAATGGCATTGGCCGAAATCCAGACCGTAAAAGGTTTGATGAACGAAGTCTCTAGAAAATATATCCCCGAAACCTATCCTGATAAAGCACTTCCAAAAAACAATTTAAAAATTATCAATTTGGCCTTATCGGATATAGAAAAAGATGCCCCTATCAATGCTACGGACTATCTTCAATTTTGGAAATAATTAGCAGACTCGGCTATTAAATTCCTTAAAGAAAAGGACATCGCTACATTACTAAATAACAATACCTTAAACATACAAACCCATCTGAAAGCGCTGGTGGTGGTGCGCGTATCGGTTGGGTAGCAAGTGCCCCACCTTTTGACCCCAATCCTGTGACCATGTGAATGTACCATCTCTTCCCGAATCACTCCCTAAACAGGAGCAAATCGATTTCTGGGCATCATTTAATAAGCCTTTCAATCGTATGGTTTTGCTCCATGAATTGTATCCCGGGCATTACATGCAATTGAAAATTAGTCGAGAAACGCCGCATCCGATTCGTATGTTATTTCCGTACGAAATATACATCGAAGGCTGGGCTACCTTCACGGAAAAAGTAGTGCTCGATGCTGGTTGGGAATCAGGAAATCACCTAACCTATTTAGCACATCTAGGTAAACGGCTCGAAAATGAAAACAGAGCATATACCTCAGTAAAAGTGCATTGTACCGAATGGAATCAGGAACACATCCTAAAACAATCTACCGAAATTTCCTTATTGGCTCTGCAATTTACCAAAAGCCTTTGGGGGCAAATTATGAATTCTCCAATGCAATTAAGATCTTATTATTTGGGTGGAGCACAGTTCACCAAATCACTAAAAACCGAGAAAGAGCGCGTAAGAAATAACTTCAATCTAAAATTTTTTATGGATACTGTGAAGAAAACAGGGCCTATTCCTATTGACGAATTTTATACTATATTCAACAATACCTAGCTTCAATAATTTATGGAAAGAATAGAATTACAACCTAGATATTTTATTTCAAGAGTCATCAAAGGGGGAATGGCATTTGGCTGGTGGCCACGGAAATATAGTTGAAAAACAGGCTTTAAGATATGCGTCATTTTGTACAAGCAGGCATTACCACCTTTGACTGTGCGGATATTTATACAGGTGTAGAAGAACTCATTGGCAAGTTTAGAAAAAAGTCTCCTAATGAATTCCTAGCCGGAGACTTTCCTCCAATTCAAAACCACACCAAATACGTACCAGATTATAGCGCTTTGGCTACCTTGACAAAGGAGCAAACCACAACTATTATTGACCCTTCCCTTAAAAGGTTAGGCGTAGAAC
>JBLHNI010000050.1:0-14643 GCA_047650615.1 Maribacter sp. | reverse complement strand
CTCAGTATCTTTCCGTGATAGATTTAAACCTTTGAATCTCGTTCCTGAAAGGGAAAAACTGGCAGTGAAGGAGCACATGTCATACAAAGATGCTGTAATCGACAAAAATAAGCTAGACTACGAAACTCCAGTTTCTTTGACCAAAGACGGGAACACGGCTTATTACAGTAAAACGGTATATGTAAAGCCTAACACTGGAATATTTTCTAAAAAAGAACCGGTACATAAAATTTACCGTGCAGACAAGGTACAGGGAGAGTGGAAAAGTATTCGGGAACTTACCCTATGTCCGAATGAATTTTCAGCTGTGCACCCGGCCGTTTCACCTGATGGGAAGCGTCTTTTCTTCGCTTCCAATATGCCAGGTACTTTTGGTGATTTTGATATATATGTAGCTAGTCTAGGGGGTAACGGTAGTATTGGTGTCGCCAAAAATTTAGGTGAAAAAGTAAATACTGTGCGTAACGATATGTATCCCAAAGTAATGGAAGGGAATACCTTGGTCTTTGCCTCAGAGGGGCATCAGGGTTACGGTGGTTTGGATATGTATTCCGTCCAGGTAGCCAGTAGCAGTGTTGGTTTGGCCATTAACATGGGGCGTTCTATAAATAGTTCTCAAGATGATTTTGCCCTTCAGTTGGCACCTCAAAAAGGGATGGCCTACGTCGTCTCCAACCGCGGAAGTAAAACTAAATCTGCTCACAAGATTGCGTATACTCTTGTTGGTGAAAAAAGGAATTCCAACGAAACCGATTTCCGGTTATTAGAAGCTATGAATACTGCCGGACAAGCAAAATATTCAACATCTATATTTGAAGACGAGTAGACCTAAACTGATCTTAGCGCAAGGAATACCCACCCTTTACAATGCGTACGTAATTGAACCCGTGACAGCAGTTCTTATTTTCTATTTTGGAGGATATGAACTTTTGTAAGACATCATTTTACCTAAAAACATAAAAAATATTCAAATGGACTTTACAAATAAAATTGCCGTAAGAATAGCTCTTTTTTTAATTCTGGCTACAATAGTAGGAAGCTTATCGGTACATGGTCAAGAGACCAAAACGGAGGTCGCTACTTCCGGTGCCTACCATAATCAAGTTTTTTTTAATCGATTTCTTATCAACCCTACCTTTTCTTTGGTGCGGGAGAATAAATCCTATTTAAATATACTACACAGAAACCAATACGCTACGTTCGATGATAACAGTCAGAATTACTTTTTAGGCTTTAGTAATAAGCTAAATAACCATACCGCCTTAGGTATCGGGGTGTATAGTCAATCGTCTGGTGTAATACAGGAGTTTGGTTTTAATGCCAATTATGCCACCTCGGTAAGCTTAAGTGCAAATAGTAAGCTTGCATTCGGAACCAATATTACTTATGTGAACAAAGGCGTGGATAAGAACAGAGTAGTGATATCGGAACAAGACCCTAGGATTTCAGATGCTCGTAAAGAAAGTGAAATTTCCATACAGCCTGGTATTAATCTATCTCTAGGGAATTTTGATTTTGGACTTTATGCTGAAGACTTATTTCGCTACAATCAAACTACAGAAGAGTTTATTACCAATTTGTCTCTAAATAGTGTGAAGGCATCCGTGCAATATACCCACGAGTTTAAAGCGGGGAGAGGACTTTTCCATAACGCTAGATTAATGCCTTTAGCACAGGTAGGTCAGAACCTGGACGGGAGTCTATACTACTTAGGTTCTTTAGTTTTGGATTTACCAAGCTATGGCTGGTTACAAACCACTGTAGACCAGGAATATGGAATGTCTGCCGGAGTGGGTTTTAATTTGAGTAAAACGATGTCTCTAGGGTATTTAATGGAAAAGGATCTCTCGCAGCAAGAAGCTAATTTAGGATGGAACCACGAGTTGTCGCTGGCTTATACCTTTAAGGACGATAATAGTATGGCTAATAGCTATGTGGATCATTCTAATGATGCTAAGATAGATCGTATTGTGCGTAACTATGAAGAGCAAATTTCTGACTTGTTAGCAGAAAAAAATAAGGAACAAAAGAAAGCCAAGTTTAACGAAAAAATAGCCAAAGGAACCATGGACGAAAATACCTTGGCCTACCAGAATAAGCTTATTCTAGATGAACTTATGATACGGCAAGATTCTATAGAAGCCTCACGGATTGCTTCTTTTGAGGAGCGATTTGAAACTATTGTGAGGCTTTTGCGTAATGATATCAAAGACAATATAAAATCTAGCCTACAGGATTTTAGTACAGAAAGAAAAAGCGATTTGGCCAGTACTAACCTTGCTGATGAAAAAGAAAATAAATACCTAGACTTTACTACAAGAGACTATTCAGAATTACCGGTAAAGGTGTTGGGAGATGCTGATGCTATTGGGGTAAAATCTGGGTATTATGTGATAGCCAATGTATATAAGAATAAAAAGTACTTACATGCCTTTTTGAAGAGCCTAGAGAAAAAGGGATTGGAGCCTAAACAGTTTTACAATAAAGAAAATGGGTTGCATTATGTCTATTTGGCTGATTATGATGCCAAGCAACAAGCGCAAAGTGCCTCTATTTCTAATCTTGGAGGAAAGTATAATGATGAAAAATGGATTATGCAGGTAGATCGCTCTACAGCGACAGCGTCCAATGTGTATGAAGATGATGAGGCGTATTACAGCAGGGAAGAATAGTATAAGGTGAATAAGAATGTATTTGGTTGATTACTATTTATGTGTTTTAGTGAATTGTCAATAAGAGGAGGGAAGGTATCCGGGGGGATGGCCAGACCCTCCTTTTTATTTGTAAATAGTTGATAATTCGTTTTGTGAAAAATACGCTCAACTACAGTTTTATCGATGAAATGCTCACTGACCATGTATTTGAACGAAAATAGCTACAAACACAACTAAGATATTTTGTTATTATTTATATTTAAATCCTGACAGAAGCTTAAAAAATTAATGTTAATCCCAAATCCCCCCAGAGTATGCAAAAATTTTACTTATTCTTCTACATTAAAGAAAGCACAGGAATTTACCTGTTCAAAATTGCACTTTCCAATGTAATACACAAACAGAAATCTGTTTTAAGTGCGTACCGATTCCTATACTGTCCAGGCACTAAAATACGGCTCGGATAAGGATGTTTTTTCTTGATTTTAGTGAATTTCGGAACATACAGCCCAACTATTGGGCTTGTTCCAGCTAAGGTGTTTTTATAGACACTTAGTAACGACTATTCGAATGTGTCAGGTTTTAAACTATGATGTATCTCATATGTACGTTTAGTCGCTATTCTCTTGAAAAATAACGCTACAACTACCTAAACTTAATATACTACTAACCATTGTTATCATATTCATTTTGAATGGGATGCATACTACCACTATATTATGAAAACTCAAAAATTAAAGATTACCGTTATAGAAAAAAATGAAGTTTTAAGTAAGGCTTACCAAGGTTATTTAGAAGGATTTACCGACTATGTATTGGCAGGAACCTACACAGATGTGCAGAAAGCTTTAAAAGACTTTAAAAACGCAAAGCCTGATATTATCTTTTCAGAGGTAGGCTTAAAAGGTATAAATGGTATTGATGCCATCCGTTTGTTCCGAAAAAAAGACAAGAATGTTCAAATCATAATGATTAGCACACTCAATGATTTTGATATTATTAAAAAGGCCTTTAAACAAGGTGCTAACGGGTATCTTACTAAACCTATGAGTGCTGATAAATTGGATCATGCGCTTACCAGTATAAAACGGGAAGGAGCTGCTATGAGCAGTGATATCGTTAAAAAGGTAGTGGCCAACTTCCATAAAAAGTCTTTTAATTTCTTTTCAGAACGAGAGAACCAGATTGTAGATTACCTGTTTAAAGGCGCAACCTACAAAGTCATTGCCAACAAGTTGTTTGTAACCACCAGTACCGTTAATTTTCATATTCAGAATATCTATTTAAAATTGGATGTAAACTCTAAATCCGAGGCGCTGACGAAGTTGGAAAGGATGTAGCGAAGATGTTGTACCCTTGCTTTTATAATTTTCAGACTTAGAGTTTCCCTCCTAATAAGGGGACGCTGAGATAGTAGTGGTCGAGATGCTGCAGTTGCATGAGAGGTGCAGATTTTGTGTGCAGTGTTTGAATTAAGGCTCGTGTTCACCTATAATTATCGTTGTGTCGTCCTTTTTCTAGAGGAGAAACTGTTAGTATTATTAATAATTTTACTTAGTTGATTTTTTTAGAGAATGAGTTTCCCTCCAAATAAGGCGGCGCTGTGATAGCAAAATGAGCGAGTTGATGCGCTGGCAATAAAGGTATCCTTTTGCTTGAGTTCCTTTCCTTCTAGTGAGTACTTCAGAAACTGTGTAGGAGCTCATGCTTTCCTCCTCATTTTATACGAAAGCCTTTTCTGTGCTGCTTCTTATATATATTAAAATTAACTTCCTAGAAATATGTTGCTTGTTCTTTCAGGGATACTCCTTTTAAGGTATTTTTAAGGAACTTAATTTTTTTTCGTAAATAGTTAAACCACGTACATGTATTATTTAGGTTTAGATATAGGAAGTTCTTCGATTAAAGTAGCCTTAGTTCATGCAGAAACGGGTAAGAGTTTAGGTGTTGTACAAGAACCGAAAACCGAAATGTCTATGTTGGCGCTAAAAAATGGCTGGGCGGAACAAGACCCTGAAGATTGGTGGAGGCATGTTTGCGCTGGAATTTCAAGAATTAAAGCCGAAAATACCGTTGCGGATTCCGATATTACAGGTATAGGTATTTCGTATCAAATGCATGGTTTGGTTTTGGTAGACATAGATGGTAAAGTGCTTAGGAATTCTATTATCTGGTGCGATAGTAGGGCAGTAGAAATCGGAGAACAGGCTTTTGAGGCTATTGGAGAGGACACATGTGCCGAACATTTACTCAATTCCCCTGCTAACTTTACAGCATCCAAGCTAAAATGGGTAAAGGAAAACGAGCCAAAAATTTACGAGCGGATATACAAATTTATGCTCCCGGGCGATTACATCGCATACCGATTATCAGGGATTATAAATACAACAGTATCAGGATTATCTGAAGGTGTATTTTGGGATTTTAAGGAAGATGCTATCGCGGAGGTATTGATGCACCACTATGGTTTTGATGATAGTAAGGTGCCAGACATTGTGCCCACTTTTTCGGAACAAAGTACTGTGAACGAACAAGGAGCCTCTGAAAGCGGATTGCAAACCGGAACGCCCATTTTGTATCGGGCAGGCGACCAACCCAATAATGCCTTATCGCTCAATGTTTTTAATCCAGGAGAGGTGGCGGCCACGGGTGGTACGTCTGGTGTTATTTACGCGGTAACGGATAGCCTTTCCGTAAAGGAATATTCTAGGATAAATAATTTTGCCCATGTCAATTATCAGTCTGGTGAAAATCTTCGAATTGGAAAATTACTCTGTATCAATGGGTCCGGGATGCAGTACCGGTGGTTACTCAACAACTTGGACGTAACTTCATATGAAGAAATGAACGATTTGGCGGCATCCGTTTCGGTTGGTTCCGATGGTGTTTGCGTGATTCCTTTTGGAAACGGAGCCGAGCGCATGTTAAATAATAAAGATATTGGCACAAGAATGGTCAACATCAATTTAAACAATCATACAAAAGCACACTTGTGCCGGGCGGCTCTGGAGGGAATCGCTTTTTCTTTTGTCTATGGAATGGAAATTTTAAAGTCGGATGGTAGTATTGTAAACGTAATACGCGCTGGGAACGACAACCTCTTCCGCTCAGAAATATTTTCAAATACGGTGGCTACGCTAATTTCGCACGACATAGAAATATA
This sequence comes from Maribacter sp., assembly GCA_047650615.1. Taxonomy (GTDB): domain Bacteria; phylum Bacteroidota; class Bacteroidia; order Flavobacteriales; family Flavobacteriaceae; genus Maribacter. The sequence continues at coordinate 8,826 of JBLHNI010000050.1, read as the reverse complement.
TAACACAACAGGAGCCATTGGAGCGGCAAGGGCGGCAGACCTCCATAAAGGAGATTTTGAGGTTTTCGGGAAACGAATTATGGAAAATGATTATGTGACGACCTATAGGCCTTCCAAAGACAAGGAAGCATACTTACAGGCATACGAAACATGGAAAAAGGAATTAGAAATACTATTAAAAACAACATAAGATGGCAGTATTAGGAGATAAGGAATACTTTAAAGGTATTGGAGAAATTAAGTTTGAGGGAAAAGAATCTGACAATCCCTTGGCCTTTAAATATTACAATCCGGAGCAAGTTGTTGGAGGAAAGACCATGCGCGATCATTTTAAATTTGCAATAGCGTATTGGCATACCTTCTGCGGACAAGGTTCTGACCCTTTTGGGCCTGGAACTCAAAGTTTTGAATGGGACAAATCATCAGACCCTATTCAAGCGGCAAAAGATAAAGCGGATGCTGCTTTTGAATTTATAAGCAAAATGGGTTTTGATTACTTCTGTTTTCATGATTTTGATCTTATTCAGGAGGGGACGACCTTTGCCGAATCTGAAAAGCGTTTGGCCACAATTACCGATTATATCAAAGAAAAGAAAACCGCTTCTGGTATTAAATTGCTTTGGGGAACGGCCAATTGCTTCTCCAATCCCAGATATATGAATGGTGCCGCTACCAACCCAGATTTTAATGTAGTTGCAAGAGCTGGCGGGCAGATAAAGTTAGCTTTGGATGCTACCATTGCTTTAGATGGAGAGAACTATGTGTTCTGGGGAGGCCGCGAAGGGTATATGTCCCTTTTGAATACCAATATGGGTAGAGAACTAGACCATATGGGTCAATTCTTACGTATGGCTCGGGATTATGCTAGAGCGCAGGGATTCAAAGGAAATTTCTTTATAGAGCCCAAACCGATGGAGCCAAGTAAGCATCAGTATGATTTTGATACCGCCACCGCTATTGGTTTTTTAAAGGAGTACGGGCTAGACAAAGACTTTAAAATTAATATAGAAGTAAACCATGCAACATTGGCGCAACACACTTTTCAACACGAAATTGCGGTTGCCGCAAAAGCAGGAATGTTAGGGAGCTTGGATGCCAATCGTGGCGATTATCAAAACGGATGGGATACCGATCAGTTCCCCAACAATATTCTAGAAACCACCGAAGCTATGCTGGTTTTCTTGGAAGCTGGGGGACTGCAAGGAGGGGGTGTTAATTTTGACGCTAAAATACGTAGGAATTCAACTGACTTGGATGATGTGTTCCATGCGCACATAGGAGGAGCGGATAATTTTGCCAGAGGCTTGTTAACAGCGGATAAAATCATTTCCTCTTCCGCCTATACCAGCCTTAGGGAAAAACGATACAGTTCTTTTGATTCTGGAAAGGGAAAGGCTTTTGAGGAAGGAAAACTGGACCTGACGGAGCTATATAACATTGCTACAGCAAATGGAGAACTGGAGCTACAAAGTGGTAAGCAGGAGTTGTTCGAGAATATTGTGAATCAGTATATATAGAAAGTATTTTATTTAGTTGGCGAAGGGTTTCAGTTTTATACAAATCCTTTCGCCCTCTTATTTTTACATGAAATCAAATTGAAGGCCTTATCAATTTTGATGGCCTCATTAAAAAAACCTAAACCAAATAGTTGTAATATATGGCTTTATGAAAAAAGTTAGCCTAAAGGATGTTGTGGCTCATTTTTCAGTGTCTATTTCTGCGGCTTCAAAAGCAATCAATTGTCGGCATTTGTAACTCCAGCTTTAGCAATGGTTAGTCGGCATGGAAAATATATTGGAGAGTCCGCCGCAAAACAATTAATCAAACGAATAGAAATCCCTCAAGAATATTAGTCTGGATTTTAGACCAAAGTCCTAAAAACAATTCTTGTCATTCGAAAATCTATAAAAGCGGTATCCTAAATTCTATCTGGGTGTGGATGTATCCAAGGTGTTCTGTCATCCCGAGTCAATAGTTTTGTTGCTTCTGCATCATCAACGACCGTTCTAGTTTTTGAATCATAAACCAGTGGATGCCCCAAATCCATAGACAAATTAGCCAAAATACAGCTCGCTGAGGAAATATGCCCCTCTTCAATATCAGCAATAGGCCGGGTATTGTTTTGTATGGCATCAAGGAAATCAATCATATGTCCTCGGACAGCGGTTGCCGCATGCGGTTCGTTGTCTTTTTCAATAAGATTTTAGGTTTTTTTTCCCTTTTCGTATAGTACATCAAAATGCATGGGACTTCCTTTTAAAACGCCCTTATTACCATAAATTATAAAAGCCCATGGATATTCCGTATCCACAGGACTACCCCAAGATCGGTACTGCCGTATACCATTGAGTTCCGGATATTCAAAAACGGCCGACTGGGTATTCGGAGTGTTGGATTCCCCTACTTTCTGAACATAAATACCCCCTTGGGAATTAATACGCTCTGGCCAGCTCAAATCTAACATCCACCCTACGTTATCCAGTATGTGTACGCCCATATCGCCCATAATACCGTTACCATATTCCCTAAAGGTCCGCCACCATCTTTTGTGTGGAATTCCGTCATACGGCCTTAAAGGAGCGGGGCCGGTCCACATATCATAATCTAGAAAATCTAGGACGGGTTGTTCGGGCGGGTTGCCGTCTACACGCATGTGGTAGTAACAACACATTTCTACATGGGCAATGTTGCCCAGTAGGCCCGCGGCTGCGATTTCCTTTTTTACATCAATCAAATGCGGTGTGCTTTTACGTTGGGTACCCACTTGCACCACGCGGTCGTATTTTCGGGCTGCTGCGACCATGGCTTCGCCTTCCATCACATCTACACTCCTAGGTTTTTGAACATATACATGGGCGCCCGCTTTTAGGTCATTTAATACATTGGAGAGCGTGCCAATGATCTGGAGACCTGATTAGCACTATATCCAAATTGGTCTTAGCTAGCATTTTTCGGTAATCGATATATAGCTTGGGATTTTTACCAGATTTTTGCCGTTGTGCCACTAATTCAGATACCTCATTTAAATGATTTTGGTCAACATCACAGATGGTAATAACGTACACATTTGCCACTTTTATCAGTTTAAGAAGATCACATGTATCGTACCAACCGGCACCTTTGAGCCCAACCCGTTTGGCTTTTTCCTTTTTAAAATATTCAAAACCATAGCTTCCAAAAGAGGATAAATATAGCGATACAGAGGTAGCCTTTATAAAATGTCTTCGGTGCATGAATGCAGTTTAATTTATATGAAAGTGATGTCCGTTCCTAAAAGTTAGTTGGTTATTAAGAGTTTAAGGTAGGCAATGATTTTTGGTTAAGAAAACGCTTCACTTTAATGGCAGAAGAAAGGCATACTACTTAAATGGCTATATTTAGAAATGAATACTAATGGTTGTACTATGAAAATCAAACTCTTCCTTTTATCTATTTTTAGCTTTATTCAATTCTCCTATGCCGATATTTCATTACCTCAAATTTTTGGCAGCGATATGGTGCTACAAAGGAAATCGGAAGTGTATTTATACGGATGGGCTGCTCCAGGCGAAACGTTTAGCATAGGTACAAGTTGGGATGGGAAAATGGTTGAAGTCAAAACCGGAATCAATGCAAAGTGGGGAATAAACGTCACTACTCCTCAAGCCGGGGGTCCCTACGAAATAATATTTGCCAGTAAGGACAACAGCATTGTATTGAAAAACGTGCTGATCGGCGAGGTTTGGTTGTGTTCTGGTCAATCCAATATGGAGTGGAGCGCCAATAGTGGAATAGATAATAAGAAAGAAGAGATAAAAAACGCAGATCATCCTAATATTCGTCTTTTTACGGTCGATAAAAGGACTTCGCCTACTCCGCAAGAGGATGTATCTGGGAGCTGGGCAGTCAGTACACCAACTACAATGGCAGACTTTAGTGCAGTGGCCTATTTCTTTGCTAGAAGGGTTCAGGAGGAGTTGAATATCCCAATAGGATTGATTGATGCTTCTTGGGGGGCTTCATGCGCAGAGGTTTGGACGCCAGAGTATGTATTTAACGAGAATCAGGAACTATTGGAATCCTACAAATTAATTCAGCCGAACCCATGGGTGCCGACCAAGCGGTCTACCTTATATAATGCCATGATTGCTCCGATTACTAACTTTAATATCTCTGGTGTTTTATGGTATCAAGGAGAATCAAATACCGCAAATAGCGAAAACTATAAGGAACTATTTACCCAAATGATTACCTCTTGGCGCAAAGAATGGAACACAGATTTCCCCTTTTACTACGTACAAATCGCCCCTTTTACATATAGCAGACCTTTTGAAGGTGTTGAGGTACGGGATCAGCAAAGGCGATCGCTATCTCTTAAAAATACGGGTATGGTAGTAACCAGTGATATTTGTACCGTTGACGATATACACCCCCAGAACAAACAGGTTGTGGGACTCCGTTTGGCAAACATAGCTTTGAAAGATTATTTTAAAGTTTTGGATGTTGAAGTTCATGGTCCTTTGTATAAGAATATCGAAATCAATAACAAGGAGCTTATAGTGTATTTTGACCATGCGGACGGACTCTATTTAAAGGATAAAAATGATGCGTTTTTTGAAGTTGCCGGAGCTGATGGGATATACCATACCGCAAAAGCAAAAATTAAGAATGGTGCCGTGGTCTTAAGATCTAAAGAAGTGGAAGCGCCTAAATCAGTTAGATTTGCATGGGATAATATTGCGATACCAAATTTGTTCAATGCTGCCCAATTACCTGCCTCTAGCTTTAAAAGTAACTGATTGATTACTTCAATATAATAGCGCATTAGATATCATTAAAAGGACCTAAGAGCTTTTTCGATTTAAGGTCTAGGTATTTTTGTGCTTGCTCTTCTTTCAGGTATTTGTTTTTGGTCTAGTTTATTACCGTTATCAGCCTTGGGTCGGTGCTGAGTTAATAGGTTCATTTCTCAAAAACCTTAAGGTCGTTGGAGGCAATCTAATTATAACAATCAAAAATCTTAGTTAACTTTCTTTGGACTAAAGGAAATATAGCATTAGTATTATTTTGTCATTCCCCATGCTTTTTATGTAATTCAGCACCAATTTTTTGGTTGTTGGTATAAAAAGTAGGTTCTATTTTAAGTTAAACTATTAACTTGTGTCAAAAATTACTATTCATGCAAATTAAAGAATCCTCGGAAGTTTTTGATGTTATAATTGTAGGCTCAGGTGCAGGCGGTGGTATGGCTACCAAACAGCTGGCAGATGCCGGTCTTAAGGTTGCCGTAGTAGAGGCTGGGCCATTTTTTGATCCTGCAGACCCTAAAACCATGACCCAGATGAAACAGCCCTATGATTCTCCAAGAAGGGGAGCGGGTACAGATCGTGCTTTTGGTGAATGGGATATGTCATATGGCGACTGGGAAGTTAAAGGAGAGCCGTATACTGTAGAAGCGGGAACTACTTTTAAGTGGTGGCGCTCAAGAATGTTAGGTGGCCGAACCAATCACTGGGGTCGTATTTCCTTACGTTTTGGCCCTAAAGATTTTAAAGGTAAAACAAGAGATGGCCATGGTGAAGATTGGCCAATAGGGTACGATGATGTAAAACCGTACTACGACAAGGTAGATAAATTGATAGGTATTTTTGGAACTAACGAAGATTTGGAAGATGATCCGAACGGTTTTTTCCTTCCGCCACCAAAACCGCGATTACATGAACTTTTTTATACAAAAGGGGCAAAAAAATCAGGTATTCCCGTAATTCCCAGCCGAATGTCCATGTTGACAAAACGAATCAATAATGAACGGGGTGTTTGTTTTTATTGTGGTCAATGTAATCGATCATGTTCGGTTTATGCAGATTTCTCAGCTGGTAGTTGTTTGATTTTTCCGGCACAAAAAAGTGTTGGACAGGTAAAGTTGTTTGTGAACGCAATGGTGCGAGAGGTAACAACGAATGAAGAAGGAAAAGCAACGGGTGTATCATACATCAGCAAGGAAGATAGAAAGGAGTATAAACTAAAGGCTAAAGTTGTTGTTTTAGCGGCATCTGCATGTAGTTCTGCACGTATCCTTTTGAATAGTAAAAGCAAACAACATCCAAACGGACTTGGAAACAGTAGTAATCTCATTGGTAAGTACTTACATGATTCTACAGGTAGTAGTGGTATGGCATTTATTCCTGATCTTATGAATAGGGATGTATCGTATAATGAAGATGGAGTAGGGGGTATGCATGTGTATAGTCCATGGTGGGGAGATAATAAGAAATTGGATTTCCCTAGGGGGTATCATATTGAAGTTTGGGGTGGCATGGGTCAACCTAATTATGGCTTTGGTTTTGATCAAGGTGCTTTTAATAAATTAGTTGGACTCCCCACAGGAGGCTACGGAGAAAAGCTCCGTGACGAGGTAAAATCATACTATGGCGCAATTGTTGGTTTTGGAGGTAGAGGTGAAGGTTTAGCGGTAATAGATAATTACTGTGAAATAGACCCTACTACCGTTGATGACTTTGGTATACCTGTCCTTAAGTTTAATTATAAATGGTCTGACATAGAAGTACGACAGGCTAAGCATATGCAAGACAGTTTTGAGGAAATTTCGCATAATATGGGAGGTGTTTATTTGAATAAACCAGGGGCAGATAAGGATTATGGTCTGCATGCACCAGGAGAGATTATTCATGAAGTAGGTACGACCCGCATGGGTGACGACCCTACAACTTCTGTAACGAATAAATTCAATAGGTTACACGATGTAGATAACGTATTTATAGTGGATGCCGGGCCGTTTGTGTCCCAAGCGGATAAGAACTGTACTTGGACGATTTTGGCCCTATCGTGGAGAGCAAGTGATTATATTATTGAACAATTGAAACAGCAAAATATCTAGAGTATGGCAATGGATAGAAGAAAGAGTATACAAACTATGATTTTAGGCGCAGGCGCTTCGGCTTTGGCCTTTCATGGATGTAAAACAGAGGATAAGACGGCCAATGAGGCGTTATCAGTTGTAGAGGACACCAATTATTTTGGTAGGACACCGGATGAATTGGAGCGAATTGAAAAATTAAATACGGAGCAACTTTTCAACGAACATGAGATGGAGACCATTGCTGTTTTGAGCACCGTTATTCTGCCTGCAAAAGAACCACACGGAGGGCCAATAGAAGCAGATGTTCCTGAATTTATAGAATTCATTGGCAAGGATATGCCCGATATGAAAAACATGCTGTTAGGTGGATTGATGTGGATGGACCATAAGAGTAATACGGAATTTGGAACCGAGTTTAAGTCGGCCACCTTGGAGCAGCAAAAACAAATCTGTGATCAGATATGCTTTCATGACGAGGAAATACCTTTAGATGAGCAACCGCTTGAAATTCAATTTTTTGCCTTAATGCGTAATTTGGTGGTCACCGGGTATTATACGTCTAAAGTGGGTATTGCAGACTTAGGGTACAAAGGAAACCAGCCAAATGTTTGGGACGGTGTTCCTCAAGAAGTATTAGATAAGCACGGTGTTGAATACGATCCGGAATGGATTGCGAAATGTATAGACCAAAGTACAAGAAATACAATAGCTACCTGGGATGAAAAAGGGAATTTACTTACCTAAAGTATGCTTTAAATAACGAATAAGATACCTTTTAAAGATGAAACAAATACTTCTGTTCCTTGCTTTTCTTATGGTTGGCAACGTAGCTATAGGCCAAGAAATAGGCTTGCAATTATACAGTTTACGAAATCAATTCAAAACAGATGTTCCTGGCACCTTAGATTTAATTCAATCATGGGGTATCACCAATATTGAAGGGGGTGATTCCTATGGCATACCCTTAGTCGAGTTCAAAAAAATGTTGAAGGATAGGGGTTTGAAAATGAGAAGTATTCAAGGTGGATACATGGACTTAAAGAACGATGTAGAAAAGGTGATAAAAGACGCCAAAAATTATGATGTATCTTATGTTATGTGTGCTTGGATAGACCATGAAGGAGGTACATTTGATTTTGAAAAAGCAAAAGAAGCTACCGATGTGTTTAACAAAGCGGGTAAACGGTTGCAGGAAGAAGGGATAACCTTGGTATACCATGCCCATGGTTATGAGTTTAAGAATTATGAAGACGGTTCCTTATTTGATTACATGGCTAAAAATGCGGAACACTTTGGATTTGAAATGGATGTCTATTGGGTGCAACACGGTGGAGGAAACCCTATGGTGTTATTGAATAAATATTCTGACAAATTCAAGTTGATGCATTTAAAGGATATGGAACATGGAATGGTAGGGAACGTTTCTGGACATTCTGACGTTGAGACGAATGTAACCCTAGGTACTGGTCAAATAGACATGGACGGACTAATTAAAAGAGCTAAAGAATTGGGTATTGAATACATGTTTATAGAGGACGAGTCATCACGTGTTGTGGAGCAGATGCCTAAAAATTTAGAATTTTGGAAGAGCTTGGATTAAAAGAGTTTACTCAAAATATAAAAGCTTCTGTTTCCAAAAGACAGAAGCTTTTATATGAATCTGTATAAAGTTACGGTAGCCATAGTAAGACAAACTAGCAGCGGGTATTGGCTTCTTTCTATTCTTTAACCGCCAGCCCAACCATGGAATCTGCTGTGCCATAGTATAAAAACCATTTTTCCTTAAAGTAGACTAAGCCTTCAATAAAAGTGGTTCCAGCTTTATACTGTCCGCTTATTTCATGGGGTAGGCTAGGACATATAAAAGGAGTCTCCAATCGCGCAATCATTTTTGTAGGGTCGTTTTTATCGAATAATACTTGCCCACCGCAGTACGTGCCTTCGGGGAATTTGGATGTGGCATCTTC
>JBLHNI010000049.1:0-14719 GCA_047650615.1 Maribacter sp. | reverse complement strand
TACTTTTTGCAATTGCCTTTATTACATTCTTCGTGGGTCTTAGTGCTGGGAAACCGGGAAAGGCTGTTTAAATAGAAATAGCCTAAACCCGTCTGTTTGTTTTTTAAACCTTAGCTCCTAATATGTGATATCACGGTACCTTGTTCATTAGGCAATCGTCGATTTGACAACCATATTTTTTAAGCTCCGAACTTGTGTTTAATAAAAGCTTCGATACTAAAAATCAAGCTATTGTCCTGGTTGAAAGGAAAACAAGAATTTGGAATTTGGTAAATACAGGTTAGAATTATACTTTATATGTAAATTTAACGTTAAGTAATTGTAAATATAAAATATTTTTATGTAGCTTTATTACGCTTTAAAAGCAAAAAACCATGAAGAGAGATAGCAACATATTAAAAATTTTAACCCAATCGTATACCACGCTTATTGAAAAATTAAGATTGTATGGAATTAAGTTCAGGAATTTTCACAGCTTAATCTACAGTGTTTAGAGCTTAGGTTAGTTAGAATTTTGGTTCAACCAGCACTTATTCTTAGTCGATTATAAGGCTGTTTATAGTGCACTTCTAGAATGGCCTCCAACAGATAGAGATTTTAATCTTACGTTTTAGATGATTTAGATGTTGAAAAGACAAAAGATTGATTTTACTCCTCAAGTATATACCACTCTATATTGGCTAAGTTTTCACGCCTTCCTATTTCCAATGGTGGATAGTTGGTCACTAGGTAGTCAACTATAACATCCTCATTTTCTCCTAAATCCCATAAATTTTGGGTCTCCTGCATCCAACGTATGGTGGCTATCCAATGCTCTTTGTTCATGCGGTTTTGCGTCACCAGTTTTGAGGAATGGCAATTGGTGCAATTATTTACTGTCTCCATAAGTCCGGGAGCATCTATAAATCCGGTACGCACATGAATACCGTTTTCTATTTTATCATAATCATCTTCCTTTGGTAAGGTGACCACTGTCTCATCAGGTTTTTGGTTTTTGAAGGTAGATAATGTAGGGTCTAGCAAAAGATAAATACCAATTATGGTTATTACACCAATAGAAGACCAAATGAGTATGGTCAGTTTATTAATACTACCTATGCTTTTTTTAAACTTGCTAGACTTATCCTCCATGCCTTAGGAAACTTTTATCGCTATGCGTTGGCAAGCGTTATTTAGGTATCCTTTTGGATTCCATCCAGGAACAAGCATGGGTTGTGCAGTTCCTTGGCTATCGGTTGCTCGTGACCACACCTCGTAGTACCCTTTTTTAGGAAAATCTACTTGTGCAGAAAAGTGTTGCCAAGCCAAACGGTTTACTGGCTTTTCAATGGAGCATACTTTCCAAGTGGAACCAAAGTCTATGGAATATTCCATCTTTAAAACTTCCAGTTCCCCTGCCCAAGCATGACCTCTAATATTTATTTTTTTTCCTTCGCTAATCATGGCTCCCGTTTTTGGGTAGGTAATCAATGATTTCACAGGCATGGATTCTATAATGCACATGTCTTTTTCCGAAACATTTTCTCCTGGTCCCACAGGATTACAAGGAACTCTGTAAGCACTCCCTGTCATCTTTGCCCCATCATGAACTTTGTTACGTATGCTAATACGTTCTACCCATTTGCCTGATACGGATGCAGGCCAGCCTCCTGCCACCAATCGCAAGGGATAACCATGAACTAAGGGAATATCCTCTCCATTCATTGTAAATGCAAGTAAGGTTTCGTCTTGTAGGGCCTTTGCCATTGGAGCACCCCGGGAAATAGGTTCTTTTTCTGGGTCCCTGCTCAAGTGTTTGTCCGCTGCATGGTAACCTATGTAAACGGCATCATTTTTTATACCTGCATCTTCCAATACATCGCGCAATCGAACGCCCGTCCATTCGGCGCAATATATAGCCCCTATAGTCCATTGATTCCCCTTTGCCGGAGGATTATACTCTGCGCGGCCATTACCGCCGCATTCCAAGGTAAGCTGGTAAGTATGTTGTTTGAATTTAGATTTTAATTGGGCCAGCGTGTAGGTTTTCTTTTGGGCAACCGATTCGCCATCTATGGTAAGTGTCCAATTAGCTATGGCTATGGCTTCGGGAACCAATCCGTTGTTCCTAATGAATATATATTTATTGGGGGTTATCTTATCATCCAAAAGATGTGCCTGTGCTTCCATGTTCCATGGTTTGTCGTTCAAGAGTACCATACCACTATCTTTATGGAACAACTTAAACGGGTCTGGATTTTGTAAACCCAATGGAGTATACCCATCCGGAAGGTGTTTGCCAAAAACAATTTCGGTGCCTAATGCACTAGCAAAGGCAATAAGTGCTGTACGACCTATGAATTTTCTTCGTTCCATAGTAAATTATTTACCTGTTAATATAAGATTATCTATTTAGTAAGAGGGATGCTATTTTAATTCTAAAGATACCGGAAGTTCAAATACTTCTAACTCAAAGTATGGGAGGGCCGCAAGAAGATGGTCAAAAATATCAGCCATAACATACTCGTAATTTTCCCATCTTTTATCGGCACTAAACGCATATATTTCCAACGGAATACCTTGTGGTGTGGGTGCCAGTTGACGCACCATTAAGGTCATATTCTTATTGATTGCTGAATGATTTTCAAGGTATTCTGAAATGTATTTTCGAAAAAGACCAAAATTAGTTAGATTCCTACCGTTTATAGCCAAATCTTTGTTGACATTATTTTGGTGGTTGTACTCCGTAATTTGCTGATTCCTATTTTCTATATACGGTCGAATTAATTGAATTTTTTGGAATTTTTTTATATCGCTATCCGATATAAAACGGATGCTTTTCTGACGTATAATAATCGCTCTTTTAATTCGCCTACCTCCAGAGTCTTGCATGCCACGCCAGTTTTTGAAGGAATCAGAAATAAGTGCATAGGTAGGAATTGTAGTAATGGTCTTATCAAAATTCTGGACTTTTACCGTAGCTAGGGTAATCTCTACTACGTCACCATCTGCACCGTATTTTTCAAATGAAATCCAATCACCAATGCGCACCATGTCGTTAATACTAACTTGGATACTTGCCACGAGTCCTAAAATAGAATCCTTGAATAGCAATAGAATAATGGCGGATCCGGCTCCTAATGCCGTAAAGAATTTCCATATGCTAACTTGGGTTACGATAGCAAAAATGGTAAGCATACCAACGGACCATACAAAAATCATGAATACCTGTATGTAGCTATCCATAGGTTTATCACTAAATCGTGGTTTGGTCTTTAGGTAGTCATTGGTGCTTCTGAATATTTTTTTGACTATGGTAATCGTTAGGACCACAAATAAAACCTGAAGTACTTTTTGGGCAATTTCGCTAGCGTAGTCGAAGCTTTCAAAAGCAATGGGAACCAAATGGAATAACACGAATAGAGGTAAGATATGGGCGACATTACGTGGGACCTTATGCGCAACTAGAAAATTATCAAAATTGGTCTTAGATTTCCTTGCTAACCGCACAGATACCGAACGTAGTATTTTCCAAGCGATTAGGTCTAAGATGTAGGCTAGAACAAAAATCAGAATAAGAAGTATACCCATATTAAGATATGCAGCAATGTTTTCATTCATTCCTGTTTTTAGTAAATAATCGTATAGTAGATTAAGGTCGCTTTTGTTCATGTTATATGTTTGTTTTGAGCATAGCGTATTATATCGAATGCCCTTATCGGTACGTAACAAGGATACGCCAAACAGCGCGTTTAAAAAATGTATTTAGCGAAATAATTACCTCTTGGCTAGGTTTAGGTGTTTGCGCAATAGTAGATTGTTTAGAACAGCTACGATTAGGGATTGTTAAGAGGTTAACCAAAACCAAAACCAGAATTTAATACATTATATTATTATTGAGCATAGCCTATTGAAAGATATTTTATTTAGTTAATCTTTTGCTCAACTCTTCTAAGGATATTCCCTTTGTTTCTGGCATTTTCGTTAGTGCCCATATCAATTGAAAAACCATCATAGCACCAAAGAAATAGTAGATATACCAAACAGCGTTTCTTAGTACTCCTTCTGTGGCATCTAAGAAAATTGGAGTAATTAAAGTAATTACCGCTGCAAATACCCAATGTACACTTACGCCCCAAGATTGCCCGTATGCACGTATACTGTTTGGGTAAATTTCTGAAATAAAGACCCAGATTACAGCGCCTTGTCCAATAGCGTGGGATGCTACAAAAGAGCAGATAAAAATAAGTGTTAGCGTAGAACCTAGCTCCATCTGAAAACATAATCCCACCATAACCAAACTTATAATATATCCTATAGACCCAATGATAATAAGTTGTCGCCTGCCTAGTTTGTCCAATAAGCGAACACCAATTATGGTAAATAAAAGATTTACGATACCAATGGAAATCGAATTGAATAGAGATTCTTTCCCACCGAGTCCTGCTTGTTCCAAAATCTCTGGCGCATAATAGAGCACAAAATTAATTCCCGATAGCTGATTGAAAAGTGCAATAAAAAAACCTAACCAGAGTATTCTAGAATACTTCTTTTGAAAAAGGTTTTCACTTTTTTTAGAATGACCTAAATCTAATTTTATTTCAAGTAATTGCTCCTTGGCCTTTTCTTTGGAATGTATCAGCTCCAAAACTTTAAGTGCAGCCGTATCATCTTTCTTATGTAAAGCCAACCATCTTGGACTGTTGGGCACCTTAAGCACCATAAGGGTATAAATAAATGCAGGAATAGCCTCGACACCTAGCATCCAACGCCAATCGTTTGCGCCATCAAAACCTTTTAATAACCAGTTAGAAACAAAGGCAATCAAGATTCCGAATACTAACCAGAATTGATAGAGTCCGCCCAGTTTACCTCGATTTTCCTTAGATGTGATTTCAGAGATGTATATGGGAGCGGCTACAGAGGATATACCAACACCAACGCCACCAATAAATCGAAATAACGAAAAAGAATATGGGTCTTGTGCGAGTGCGGAACCTATTGCAGAAATAAAGAAGAGAATACCTATCCAGAATAAAGTTTTTTTACGTCCTAGCTGTTTGGTAGGAATTCCTCCAAAGAGAGACCCGAATACCGTTCCCCATAACGCCATGCTCATAATAAACGTACCGTGAAATAGAGGTGTGGTGTCCCACACTTGTTTTATAGGCTCATTGGCTCCGCTAATAACAACGGTATCAAAACCAAATAAAAAGCCTGCTAAAGCTACTGTAATTGACCATACCACAATTTTGTTCATAGAAATGATTTTAACAATTTCTAAATATAACGAAAGAAAACTTTAACACGCTTCACATCTTAGATAAGTATCTTTGGAGAAGATAGGATTGTAAATTAAAAATACAACAGGCATGAAAGGAAAAGTAGCATATATCACCGGAGGAACAAAAGGAATTGGATATGGTATTGCCCAATCTTTATTAGCTATAGGAATGAAGGTGGCTATTAGTGGTAGGACAAAGGAAAGTGTAGATAGGGCGTTAAAAGACTTGGATAATGATAATGTGATTGGCGTAGTTTCAGATGTTGCTGTGTTACAGGATGAGGTAAAAGCAGTAAAAGTGATTCTTGAGACCTATGGGAAGCTAGATGTAGTTATGGCGAATGCCGGAGTTGGACATTTTGCTCCAGTAGATGAACTCACCGAAGCTAACTGGCATCAGATGATAAACGTTAACCTTAACGGTGTTTTTCATACCCTGAAAGCATCAGTAGAGGCATTGAAAGCTTCTAAAGGGTATTACATGACAGTCGCTAGTTTGGCAGGAACCAACTTTTTTGCTTCTGGCGCAGGGTATAACGCTACTAAATTTGGGGTCGTAGGGTTTACCCAAGCTGCGATGTTGGATTTAAGAAAATATGACGTGAAAGTAACCACCATTATGCCAGGTTCGGTTGCTTCGAATTTTAACAATAATGAACCGAATGAAAAGGATGCTTGGAAGATACAACCTGAAGATCTTGGTGCCTTAGTTGTAGACTTATTGCGAATGAATCCTAGGACATTACCTAGTAAAATAGAAGTACGACCCACACGACCGGATAAGAAGTAGTTACACTTCTTTTTCTATGAAAGGGACACTAGGGTCATATATTTCTCGGATAAGATTATGTAACACTACTTCAAATTCAGATAGAGTTTCATTATCTATTAAAGTTTGTTTAGGTCCTCTTGGGGCCTCTTTTTTAGCGAATAGAAGTACACCTTCCTTGAGATTTTTTAATGAAATAATACCAGCTTCAATTGGCTGGTTTGGATTTTTTTGAGCGTACATATACGCGTAACATAATAGTTGAAATGCCTTGCTGTATTTGTAGTCATCGATTAAATTTTCCCATGACATGATTTCAACATTTTTTCGCTCTACCTTACCGGTCTTGTAATCTATTATTCTGGTGATGCCGTCTACCTCATCTATACGGTCTAGTTTTCCTTTCAGTCTTATAGACTGCTTTATTCCGCTAATATTTAGGGATATTCGCATGGGTTCTTCTAGGGCGATGATTGTTATGGACTGGTGTTCCAATTGTTTTATTTCGGAATCTATAAAGTTTGAAATGTATTTATGTATTACATGAAAGGATATATAGTTTTTACCTGTACTGATATCCCCATCCAAATAGGTCTTTTGAAAGTTACGTTGTATCGTTTTTAGGAGTTTGGTCTTAGCTTCAAGGAGATGGTCTTTCGATAGGGCTATACCAACATATGGGGTGTATAATTCTTCTAATGTATCATGAACTATAGTGCCGAAAGTGTTAGCGGCTATAGTTTCTTCTACTACTAAGGTATCATTAATGCCCAACAGGTTTTGTTTGTAAAAATCGATGGGATTACGAATGTAGTTACTCAAGGAACTAGGAGACAACCCAGCACTGCAATAGTCCTGAATTCTATTTAATAAGTTTTTGGATTTGGTAATGGTGTCTAAAGCATTAATAATAGGATGTAACTTAGGAGAAGCTATTTTTTCAGTGATATCATCTCTATTTTCCTCGGTTAAGAGCTGGGATATGAGTCTACTTTTTTCGCCACCCTCCAAAACATCCGGTTCTGTATTGTACAATAAATAAACATTTTTTGCGCGTTGTAGTAATCGATAGAAGTGGTAGGTATATACTGCATCTTTTTCTTTGTAGGTCGGAAGGCCGTGTGCTATCTTTAAATCAAATGGAATAAAGGAATTATTAGATTTTCCCGAGGGAAGGATTCCTTCATTTACCGAGGTGAGTAGGACAGTTTCAAAATCTAGGTTCCTACTCTCTAGCATACCCATGAGTTGCAGGCCTTCTAAGGGGTCTCCTTGAAAGTCTAAGGTTTCTTTCGATAAGAGCTGTTTAACAAGATTTTTTAGGGCTTTTAGGTTAGTAATATAGTTATACGTAGCGGCTAGCGTATTAATTTGTATGAACAGGGTATGAAACTTGTAAAGTTGCTCCAAGGCCAAGTTGTTTTTTTC
Source organism: Maribacter sp. (assembly GCA_047650615.1). GTDB lineage: Bacteria > Bacteroidota > Bacteroidia > Flavobacteriales > Flavobacteriaceae > Maribacter. Next base: position 7,259 of record JBLHNI010000049.1, on the reverse strand, counting down.
TTTTATGAACGTTTCTTTTAGTCGTGTAACAAGGTGGTTACATTTTACCAAAAAGTGCTGTGGCGTGTTTTGTTCCCTCGAGAACAGAAGCTGTATTACTGGATGTTTTGTCCCTATTATTTTTTCGAGGTCAGCTACTGTAACGAATGTCCAATTTCTAATTTTTATTGTATTTAAAATTTTAGGGAGGTCAATCTTGTGATGATTAAGTAGTACCGTGCAATATGGGTGGGTGATAAAAGTTATGAAATCTTTAAAAAACCAACCTTTGTTATTGACAACTTCATGTAGCTGAAAAAAACCTAGGAAGAAACCAGCTAAAGGAGTCAGTTCTAGTTTTTGCCCCATTGTAATGTTTACAGAGGGAATAGAAATAGGAACAGCATTAAGAATAGGGGTCAACAACGTTTCATCACCAAGTATTAAGGCTGTATTTTTCAAGGATTCGGGGTTGTCTTTTTGTAGGGTTGATAGTAAGTTTCCTATATATTTTGCTTGTGATATATTTTTAGGAACGCCTATTACCTCAATATTTTTCTTTTGCAGGTAATAGTTGCTGGTGCCTTTTAGTTTAATGTCTTTAAAGTAGGGCCAGTTGGCTTTATGTTGACGTATAAAGAGGCCTGCATCATGTATATGATCTGCCAAGAAATAAGGGTCTATATCCCAATAGATTTCTGAGGGAGAAGTTTTTAATATGGTTTGTATAATCCGACTTTCTGCTTCGTTAAGGGCATTAAAACCTAAAAATATATGTACGTTCGTTTTCTTTTTTAGATAATTATCTAAGTTTTCTGAAGCTTGCCTATAAACAAGGCCTTGGTGCCCAATTCCTTTGTTAATTAGATTTTTGTTGAACGTATTATATATGGGGAGGATGTTTTTCCAGAAACTTAGGTAGTTCTCAATCAGTGCTGTTTTTTCGGAACTAGTAGACCAATGATTTATTTCTTGTATGGCGCTAAGATTGGAAAATAGCGCTTCTGCGCTCACCAGATAGCGGTCTACTTCGTTAAAATCCTGAAGCAGCGTTTCACCCCAAGTTAAGAACGTATCGAAGGTTTCCTTTTCATAAGTACCTGTTTGAAGATAGGCAGTGTATAGCTCAAAGACTTGTTCTGTATTTGTAGCGTATGAGAGACCGGATACGATTTCCACAAATTCTTCTATACTATGTACTGCAGGTGCAAAGATGGACTTCCCTTCTTTTTTGGATATAGCTTCCTTTAAGAAGATTCCTGCACGCTTACTTGGAAGCACAAAGATTACATTCGATATTGATGGATGCTCATTCCATACTTTGTCAACTACGTCATCTATAAAAGTTCGCATGGTGCAAAAATAAAAAAGCTCCGCGGAATGCGGAGCTTTTAAAATATTAAAACACTTAGTTTTTAATAACTTATTTTACTAAGTTAATTTCAACTCTTCTGTTTTGTTTTCTACCAGACCTGGTATTGTTAGTAGCCATAGGCTTTTCTTCACCAAATCCAAGTGCGGATAGTCTAAACTCTTCAATTCCTTTTTCTACCAAGAATTCTTTTACAGAAAGTGCTCTTGACTCAGAAAGGCTTTGGTTTAATTTAGCACTACCTACGCTATCAGTGTGACCTTCAACTGTAAATTTAGCAGTTGGGTATTCACCAAGAATGGTAATGATATCTACCATAACAGAGGTAGACTCCGCTTTTATTGAAGATTTGCCCGTGTCGAACAAGATAGTTCTAGCATAATCATTCAATTGCTTTTGAACTTGTTCAGTTACTTCAGGACAGCCAGCATTAGCAACTGTACCAGCTACATCTGGACATTTATCATCTTTATCCAATACACTGTCACCGTCAGCATCTGGCCAAGGACATCCCTTGTTTTCAGAAGGACCCGCTTCGTTAGGACAAGAATCATCTTTATCAGCAACACCATCGCTATCAGCATCTGGGCAGCCAGCTAAAGCAGCAAGACCAGCTTCGTTAGGACAAGCATCATCTTTGTCAGCAACACCATCACCATCAGCATCTGGACATCCATTCATTTCTTTAGAACCAGCTTCGTTAGGACAGCTATCTTTACTATCTTCTATACCATCGCCATCAGCATCAGGACAACCGTTGAAAACTTCTAAACCAGCAACTTCTGGACAAGCATCATCCTTGTCGTAGATACCATCACCATCAGTGTCAGTTCCACCAAACTTGATAGAAAGACCAGCTAAGTGCTGGAAATGAGTAACACCATAATCTTCAAAAGCATTCTTGTAAGAAGATTGTAAGGTAAGACCTATATTTTCTGTAAACCAAATATTAACACCAACACCACCATTTACAGTACCAGCACCAATCTCATCTATCCACGTGTAACCACCACCAATTTCTACGAAAGGATCAACTACAGTGTTTTTAATGAAATTATATTTTATTGTTCCATCTATAGCGTAATGAGATAAATCGTCAACGGCTACGTCGCCTAATTTACTAATCTTATTTAAAGAACCTCTTGCTCCAACAGAAAATCCTCCACCTACAGATTTAGATAAGCCAATAAAAGAAATAGAAGGAAGAATATTCCAGTGATCGTTCGCGTTTAAGAATTCGTTACCAAAAGAACTTACATCCCCAGTAGGATATACGTCAATTGCGTTAACCCCGAACTGTACTTGCCAAGGATTATTTTCGTCTTGCGCTTGTACATTGTTAAATCCTACAACAAGTAGGGCAACAAGCATTAATTTGCTAAGATGTTTCATGTTCAAATTTTTAAGTTTAAGTGTTTATTAGTCGCAAATGTAACTTGTTAAATATTATTAACAAAATCAATTTCCTATTTTTTTTAACGCATTTTTTAGAATAAATAGGCCATTTAAACGATTTTTAATTCTTTGCCTACCTCTGTAAAGGCTTCAATAGCCTTATCTAAATGTGCTTTTGTGTGAGCTGCTGAGAGCTGTACCCGTATACGCGCTTTGCCTTTAGGTACTACAGGGTAAAAGAACCCTATCACGTAGATACCTTTTTCTAAAAGTTTATCTGCCATTACTTGGGAAAGTTTTGCGTCGTACAACATTACGGGTACAATGGCAGATTCTCCATCGATAATATCAAACCCAGCAGCTTTAATACCTTTTTTAAAGTACCTGGTATTGTCTTGTAGGCTGTCTCTCAACGAAGTGTCATCTTTAAGCATTTCGAATACCTTAATGGAAGCTCCTACAATAGCAGGGGCCAAGGAATTCGAAAATAGGTAGGGTCTAGAACGTTGGCGTAATAATTCTATAATCTCTTTCTTCCCCGTGGTGTACCCACCCATGGCACCTCCTAATGCTTTTCCTAAAGTTCCTGTAATGATATCGATACGGCCCATTACATTTTTCTCCTCTAAGGTGCCAATTCCTTTAGTTCCAATAAACCCTGTCGCATGACATTCATCTATCATGACTAATGCGTCATATTTGTCTGCTAGGTCACAAATTTTGTCTAAGGGGGCCACTAAACCATCCATAGAGAAAACGCCATCAGTAACAATTATTTTAAATCGCGCGTTGTCTTCATTGGCTTGTTCCAGTTGTTTTTCGAGGTCTGCCATATCGCTATTAGCATATCTATATCGTTTTGCCTTGCACAAGCGAACACCATCTATAATAGATGCGTGGTTTAGAGAATCTGATATAATGGCATCCTCTGCGGTGAGCAAAGGCTCAAAGACACCTCCGTTGGCATCGAATGCTGCTGCGTATAGAATAGTATCCTCCGTTTCGTAGAAATCAGCGATTTTTTCCTCTAGCGTTTTATGGATGTCCTGTGTTCCACAAATAAATCGCACCGAGGACATGCCAAAACCATGACTATCCAAAGTGTCTTTAGCAGCTCGTACCACATCTGGATGCGAGGAAAGCCCTAAGTAGTTATTGGAACAGAAGTTTAGCACCTCTTCTCCAGTAGAAATCTTTATAACGGCATCTTGGGGAGAAACAATGATGCGTTCCTCTTTAAAAAGTCCGTCTTCCTTAATCTGTTTTAATTCTGCTTGTAAGTGATCTTTAATTTTTCCGTACATGTTCTTATTAAATAAATTCTATAGTTATAGCTGTGTCAATATACACAATGATTTTTTTGTCTACCATATACCCCATAGTTTCTAAGGCATTGGCATAGGAAAGCACTTGTTCCTTGTATGCTGAGTTTCTCCTTCCTGTCTTATAGTCTAGAATGGAAGCTTTATTGTTTATAAGCACCACCCGATCAGGTCTTAATTTTTGTCCGTTGGCCAAGAGGATTTCTTTTTCATTGAATACCGTATTTTCTTCTACAAATAAAGGCATTAGTTTTGGATGGGTAACAACCTGTAGAACCTTGTCTTTTATTCTTGCTAGTTCATCTGACATTATAAAACCTTTTTGTAAGGCAATTTTCATAGCATCCTCCACATCTTTATAACTATGAATTTGGCTTAGTATATAATGTATAGTATTGCCTTTTTTAATAGCTTCTTCTTGGGTGCTGTCCCAAAGCATACCTGCTTTAGTTAAAATTTTGAAACTAGCCCTGTTCCTGTGTGTATAGCAGTAAGGTATTTCTAGATGTGTACGTTCTGTATTTTTAACAACTAAGCGTTTTGGAAGCTCACCAAAGGTGTAGTCTTCGGTGCTCTTGTCCCAAAGTCCTTTCGATTGAAGGAAGTGAATGAAAAGTCCGGAGAAATAGTTTGGCTTGTGGGAGCCGTCTTTATTTAAATCCTTCTCACTTATAATGTAAAGTGAAGTTTCTGCCCTTGTAAGTGCCACATATAGAAGATTAAAAGCATCTAAGTGTAGCTTTTGCTGTTCTTCATCAAAAAGCAATGCTTCTTGTTCCCCGTATTCACGTAACTCTTGTTTTTTAGAGAGGAGAAGTTCTTTAAATCCAGAAAACGAAGAGGGAGCAACAGTGGCCCATAGTTTTGGTTCTATCTCTTCAAAAATATAGGTATTGGCATATGGGAAAATAACGACTGGAAATTCCAAGCCTTTGGATTTATGTATGGTCATTATCTGCACGGCATTGGTGGTTTCGGGAGTGCTTATGCTTAGCTTTTTCCCTTTCTTGTCCCAATATGTTAAAAAAGATTGGATGTCTACTCCATCTTTTTGTTGCACTTCAAAAATAGCATCCATAAAAGCGGTAAGATGTGCATCCGAGTTTGGTACTAGATCAAAAACTTTGATTGCGTGCTCCATACCATCGTATATAGCGGACTCCCTAAAAAGCTTTCCGTTAAAACCATAGGAGTTTAGGAGAAGTTTTTCAAGTTCTTTTAGGTTTGCTTCTATAAATGTATGCGTATCCTTTTGCTCACTTGCTAGAAAGTGCAGAACATCATAATTAAGTTCCGCTTCGTTTGGCTGTAAGGTATGTCTGGCGAGGGAGATTAAAAATTTAACCTTAGGACTACTGGAAAGTAGCAGCGATTCTGAAGAAACTATAGGGACAGCCTCCTTCATGAGATGATTGGCTAATAGCACGCCATGCTTTTTTTTGCGCACTAGGATACAAATATCTTTAAAGTCAAAGCCTTGGGACAATGATTCCGTTATGTGGCGCATCGTTTTTAGACCATATGCAGCGTCATCGGTATCTTCTAAAAATGATAGCTTTACGTACCCTCCTTCTTTATGATTAGTATCTTGCCGGTTTCCTTCTTCAAAGAACATCCTGTATTTTGGGTGCTCTAAAAACGAACTTATACTTTGAAAAAAGGTATTATTGAAATGAACGATTTCGTCATGACTGCGATAATTTCTAGGAAGCATTCGAGTTTCTCCCTGAACGGAAAAGGGATTCGTTTGTAGGGTAGCCAATTCTAGAAATTGCTCTGCCTCTCCTCCGCGCCATCTGTAAATAGCCTGCTTGGCATCCCCTACGAGAAAAAGAGATCCTGTTTGGCCTTGTTCGTTCTCACTTTCCAAAGCATTCCCTATTAATGGAATAAGATTGTTCCATTGCATTTGTGAGGTGTCCTGGAATTCATCGATAAAATAATGTTGGTACTTTTCCCCTAAACGCTCGTATATAAAAGGAGCAGGCTGATTTTTGATTTCGTTTGATATAATCGTATTGAATTCTGAGATAGATAGTTGGTCCTTTTCCTTTTGAATGCTTTTTATTTCTTTTTGTATAGCATTTAGTAAGGTAAGTGGAACAAGGTTTCTGTATGCGTTTTGCAAAAAATTAAAGCGCATCAATTTTTGTTCTATCTCTCTAAAAATAACACTGAACTCTGCTTGAAGGCTATCTAAGGTAGATTTGGTCGGCTCTTTACAGGATTTGTTATAGAGAGGCTTCGTTTCAAAATTCTGCTTCCAAGCACTTTTAAAATCCTGGTTTAAGTTTCCTTCTGCTATTTTAGTTAGGAATTTTGGAAAGTAACTTGATGAAAAGTCACTAAACACCAAATGATTGCTTTCTATGAGTTCTAAACTCAGATTTGCATTGGTAATTATTTCTTTTTGGTAGGTAGAAATAGCGTTGGAGATGTTCTTTTTTAGTGCTGTAAAGTTGGCGATTGACTTGTTTTCTAAGTTTTTGATGTGTGATATGTTGCTCTCGTTAAATAATAGCTTTCCAATTTTAGTAAGGTCAAACGCAATGTCCCAACTTCTATTGTCATCTATTTTTTCCAGTGCAAAATCCATTAGAACCTTAGTTAGTTCCATGTCCTCTCCCGCTTTTGCTATGACCCTAGAAACTGCTTCGTCTAGTAGCAATTCCGTATCAAGGACTACCTCAAAGTTTTGAGAAATTTTTAAGTCTTTTGCAAAGGTTCGAATGAGCCTATGGGTAAATTTATCAATGGTAGAGATATCAAAAAAAGCATAGTTGTGCAGTAGTTCCCTAAGAGTGGTTTTGCTTAGGTTTTTAAGAGATTCTTGGGTCATGCCCAACTCTTCCATGACATCTATAAACAATGGGGAAGCTTCCTTAAGCGATGTTGTTTTACTGAAAGTAAAGAGGCTGTCTAGAATACGTTTTTTCATTTCGTTTACTGCTTTATTAGTAAACGTTATTGCCAAAATACGTTTGAAACTGCGCGGTGAAGACAGGACGATTTTTAAATATGCCTTGGAGAGTGCGTAGGTTTTGCCGGAACCTGCTGAGGCATTATATATTTTAAAGGAGCTTTCCTGCACTTTGTTTTGATTGCAAAATAAGCATTATCAGACAGTTCTTAACAAATTATTAGGGTAATATAAATGTTAAAAATTGTAAATTTGAGGTGAAAATAATATT
>JBLHNI010000048.1:0-14732 GCA_047650615.1 Maribacter sp. | reverse complement strand
CAGTAAGATATATTATAATAAAGCAATATATGAAAACTTTATCAAAACAAAAAAACTTAATGATATGTGTAGTAATTTCTTTGGTGGAAAACCTAAGAGTAACTAATTACTGCATAACAACCGGACAGCATCAATAGAAACAAACTTTAATAAAATAACTAAATGAGAAAAAGAGTAAACATATATTTTCCCAACGAGGAAGAACACGAAAAGGCTAAGAAGAAGTCTAAGGAGTGGAATAAAAAGATATTTGGAAATGACGAAGTTAACCTAAGCTTGTACACCATGATGCTTTATAGAAAAGCTAAGTAACACAAAATAATATGCACAAAATATGCACAAATAACCCCTCTAAATACCCCTTAATCGCCTTGAAACATAAAAACAGTAGTAACGAACGCAAACCCTTAAAAACAAAAAACCCCCTATAAATAGGGGGTTTGAAGCGGTGACCTGGCCGGGGCTCGAACCCGGGACCCTCTCCTTAAAAGGGAGATGCTCTACCAACTGAGCTACCAGGTCAAAAACAAATCCGGATATTTCCCTCATTGCGGGTGCAAATATAAGAGGATTCATTTACTATACAAGTGCATTTTAAGAGAATTTTTATTTTTTTTGTAATCGATTAAAATTAGTTCAATTTTACACAAAACAAACACGTGAAAATAGTATTGCTAGGGTATATGGGTAGTGGAAAAACCACGATAGGAAAGTTAGTAGCTAAACGCTTGAAAATTAAATTTTTAGATCTAGACGCGTATATCGAAAAAGCGGAAGGACAAACCATAGCGCAGTTGTTTTTGGAGAAGGGTGAGCTGTATTTTAGAAAAAAAGAATTTTTTTATTTAAATGAAATTTTAAGTTCTGATTCAAATTTTTTATTGTCTACAGGAGGCGGAACACCTTGTTATGGTGCAAATATGGAGGCAATAATCGATGCAACATCGAACAGTGTTTATCTGAAGGTTTCCTTAAATGAACTGGTAAGGAGACTTTCTACAGAGAAGGCTCAACGGCCACTGATAAAGGATATAGCAAATGTAGCGTTACCTGAATTTATTGGGAAACATCTTTTTGAGCGTAGTTTTTATTACAATCAAGCCAACATTACCATGTCTACTAACGAAAAGACTCCTGAAAAAGTGGCTAGCGAAATAATGAAGCACTTAATTTAAAAACACCCGATCGTTTTTCGATTCAAAGAAGACATTTACATGTTCTTGCAAGGAAGTAGACAAGGAAATTCCTTTATAATCTGCCTTCACAGGATATTTTTTATGATTTCTGTTTACTAGAACAGCTGTTTTGAGCTGTTTTAATGGTGTTTTTAAAAAATGATGTACCCCATAGATTAGTGTTGTTCCTGAGTTTAGCACATCGTCTACCAACACTATAGACTTGTTTTTGAAATCATTCTCCGAAATGGAAGTGCTTACACCACTTTTTAATGGGTTGCTCTTATCCATCATTACCTTGCACAATGTTATTTCTGCATTAGTAATCTTACGAAGCACAGCGATTATCTTTTTTGCAAACTTAATACCTCCTCCGTCTATTCCAGCAATGATGATTTGTTTCTCATTTACGTTGGCCTCATAAATCTGGTAGGCGATACGTTTTGTTTTGAACTGTATCTGGTCATGGGAAAGAATAAGTTGTTCCATTAGTCTGCTACTTTAAGTTTTAAATATAACGTATGTTTTGCTTATACGTCTTTATCTATTTCTAAATCGGTTGGTTTCTCTGTTTCATTTGGTTTTTTAGATGTTGTGGGCTCATCTAAATAGTCCTCAATTTCTCTACGGTCTTTTTTTGTAGGTCTTCCAGCTCCCTTCTTTCGATAGTATTCCTTGGAGTATTGCAATAGTTCGTTGTGCTCAAAGGCCTCTTTTGGGGTAGTGTCTTTTCTGTACATGTCTACCAGTTTTGCCCCTACGCGACTTGGTGGAATATCCAGCACCGTAAATTGGTAGTTGATTTGATTCTTTCTCACGATTATAGCATCCATCGGAAAAACCTCCCTACCTGGTTTTGCAACATGGTCGTTTATTTTAATATGACCTTTTTTACAGGCATTCGTGGCAATATTCCTTGTTTTAAAGTAACGAGTACTCCATAAGTATTTATCTATCCGCATTACAAATAAAAATCTTTGTTAAGGTTCTAAGCAAAAATAGGGGAAAATTGTATCTTGCGAGCCTAATAATTATGATGATGAAATTAAAAAATATCTGTTTAGTTTTATGGTTGGCAGCTGCAGCTTGGTCTTGCGGAGTTGATGATGAAGGACCCCAAGTAGAAGTAATACCTCCAAAATTGCTTAGCGAGGTATCTGTTGACAATGATGCCGAAATAGTAGCTTTTTTAAAGAACCATTTTTACAATTATGATGAGTTTCAAAGTCCTCCTGCAGATTTTGATTATCGAATTCGTTTCGACACTATTGCAGGTGAGAACGCTGATAAAATATCCATTTTTGATAGTGGTCAACTCAATGCAGTGGAGTTTGGTTCGGAAACTATTTCGGTAACATCTGCAGACGTGGGAGTAGTATCCGGTGGTGAAGTTATAAATAGTAAATTTTATTATTTAGTAGTTAGGCAAGGGGTGTCGGAATCAGTACCTACTATTGGAGATAACTCTATTTTAAGATATGAGGGTTCTTTATTAAACGGACAGATATTTGATTCTCAAGTTAGCCAACCTGTAAAATTTAATCTCTCTCAAATTCTACGTGGCTGGGGAAACGGGATGGAATATTTTAAAACAGGAAGTGCTGTAATAGAAAATGGAGATGGAACGTTTACTTATGAAGACTATGGTATTGGTGCGATTTTTATGCCTTCTGAGCTAGCATACTTTAATACTCCTACGAGTAATTTAATCCCAATTTACGCGCCTTTAGTTTTTAAGATAGATGCTTTCTCGTTTGAGCCTAACACCGATACAGATCAGGATGGTATTCCTTCAATTTTGGAAGATCTTAATATGGACGGAAATCTCAACAATGACAATACGGATAGTGCAGATGAAGTACAAACAACTATTGTTAATTACCTTGATGCTGACGACGACAATGATGGTATTCCTACTATAGAGGAAATAAACTTGAATGCAGACGGGACATTTTTATCCTTTAAGTTCACTAACGGGGGTACTATCCCTGACCATTTGAATATAGATTTGTAACGGAACACCTACCTAAACCGGATAGGTACGCGATTAGAATAAAAAAACCCTTTGAGTTTAAGCTCAAAAGGTTTTTTTTAAATGCTGAATTGTCCATCCTTATAATTTCAAGGACAAACTCAGTATGATTTGATCAGGTCTAGTATCCACCCTATCCCCATTCAAAGTACCAATATTGCTATTCACAAAATTTAGCTCATTATCGCTGAGACCTCTTTCGTAACGCACATCCAAACCAAATTTCCCAAAACTTACCCCAGCACCTATGTTGATGCCAACGGTAAAATCGTTTTCAATGTCATCTATGGTTACTCCATCAAACTTACTGTTTAGAATATATTGGAACGCCGGGCCTGCAAAAATGTTTAAAGGGCCTATAACTTTAAACCCTACTAAAACAGGCACATCCAATTTGTTTATTCTTAAGTCTCCTTCGTCGTAGTCGGATGTGGTGCTGGTATATACCAGTTCTGGTCTTACATATATCTTATTCCCTAATTTGCCAAAAACGCCTACATGGTAGCCTACATTTCTGTCAGGACTTTGCCCCGCGTTTTCTGCGGAATTAAAGAAATCCCCATTACCGGCGTAGTTTATACCACCCTTTATCCCAAATCCAGAACCAGTTTGTGCTAAACCAAAGAATCCTGATAATACTACTGCTGTAATTAAAACTATTTTTTTCATAATCATTTTGTTTTGATGAGTAAAATGGCAATCAATAACAATACCAAACATCCTGTTTTTCGTTATACCATCAGAACGTAAAGCCTTTTGCTTTATTGTTTTGTATCAATATAGCACGGGGAGCAGCATATTTTTTAATCGATTAATATATACAGTTATCGCTTTTAGATATTTGCTTTTTATTAAGTTTTGGGGACTTTGAGTTCATTATCTTTACGCACTTATTCATAAGCTTTTGAAATTCACCTTACACAAGACCGATCCACTTAGCAAAGCAAGGGCAGGAACCATTGAAACAGACCATGGTTCCATACAAACGCCTATTTTTATGCCTGTGGGTACCGTTGCCTCCGTAAAGGGAGTACACCAAAAAGAACTACGAGAAGAAATTGACCCTGATATTATTCTAGGCAATACCTATCATTTGTTCCTAAGACCCAAGACACATATATTAAAACAAGCCGGGGGTCTGCATAAGTTTATGGGATGGGAAAGGAATATCTTAACCGATAGTGGAGGATACCAAGTGTATTCCCTTTCTGCGAATAGAAAAATAAAGGAGGAAGGCGTAAAATTTAAATCGCATATAGATGGGTCTACCCATATGTTTACCCCAGAGAATGTAATGGAAATACAGCGGGTAATTGGTGCGGATATTATTATGGCCTTTGATGAGTGTACACCATATCCTTGTGATTACAACTATGCAAAACGATCTATGCACATGACGCATCGCTGGTTGGATAGATGCATTAATCACCTAGAAAAAACACCTTTGGAGTATGATTATGCCCAAACTTTTTTTCCAATTGTTCAGGGGTCAACATATAAAGATTTAAGACGACAGTCCGCAGAGTATATTGCAAATGCTGGAGCAGAGGGTAACGCAATCGGTGGCCTTTCTGTAGGAGAGCCTGCAGATGAATTGTATGCAATGACCGAGATCGTTTGCGAAATATTACCAGAGGATAAACCCAGATATTTGATGGGTGTTGGAACTCCGATTAACATTTTAGAAAATATTGCCCTTGGGGTAGATATGTTTGATTGTGTTATGCCGACTAGAAACGCTAGAAACGGAATGTTATTCACCGCTCATGGCTCCATCAATATAAAGAATAAGAAGTGGGAAGACGATTTTTCCGTATTAGATGAAATGGGAACTACTTTTGTCGACCGTGAGTATAGCAAGGCGTATTTAAGACATTTGTTCGCAGCTAATGAATATCTAGGAAAACAAATAGCTACGATACATAATCTAGGATTTTATCTTTGGTTGGTACGCGAGGCCAGAAAGCATATTTTGGCAGGTGATTTTAGAGAATGGAAAGATCGGATGGTAAAACAAATGGATAAAAGGCTCTAATGCTTTCGATAATTGATAAATACATATTAAAGCGGTATTTGGCTACATTTTCTTTGATGTTGCTCCTCTTCATTCCCATTGGTATTATGGTGAACTTGGCAGAGCAGATAGGCAAAATGATTGATAATGAAGCCCCACTAAACGAAATTTTGGTGTATTATCTCAACTTCACCATTTATATTGGTAATCTGCTATTTCCTATTTTTCTTTTTTTATCGGTAATTTTCTTTACCTCTAAACTCGCTAACAATACTGAAATTGTTGCTATTTTAAGCTCCGGCGTTTCCTATGGTAGGTTTTTACGGCCTTACTTGATCGGAGCATCTCTAATAGCTGTACTGATGTTTTTTATGACCATGTTCATCGTTCCTAATGCCAGTCTAGGCTTTAATGAATTTAAGTTCAAATACCTTAAAAAGGGAAAGAAGGACCGTATCACCAATAATATTTTTAATCAGTTGAATGAAACGGATTTTATCTATGTGAGTAGTTTTGATCCCGCCCGGCAGTTGGGAAATAATTTTACGTTTGAACGTTTTGATGAAAAGAATGAACTCAAATTTAAAATATCTGCAGCAAATATTAGATGGGTAGAAAAAGATAGCACGTATAGATTAACTTCCTACAGCAAAAGAACGGTTAAGGGAGACACTGCATTTATCGAAACTAAAAGACGTTTGGATACCCTGTTTCCTTTTAAAATTAATGATCTTACGCAGGTATCCTACATAGCAGAAACAAAGAATCTTTATGAATTGGATGAGTTTATTAAAAGCCAAAAAAGAAAAGGGGCATCTAACATTAACACCTATATCCTTGTAAAATATAAAAGGTGGGCCTTACCACTAACGGCCTTTATCTTAACCATAATTGCGGTTGCTGTATCCTCAGTGAAAAGACGCGGAGGAATGGGGATTAACCTAGCCTTTGGAATTCTAGTAGCTTTCGTGTTCGTATTTTTTGATAAAGTTTTTGGTACCCTTGCAGAGCAATCAGGATTCCCCCCTTTGTTGGCGGTAATCATACCTAATGTTGTTTTTGGTGCTTTGGCTTTTTACTTGCTACAGAATGCAAAAAGATAGATTAAGCAATCTCATCCATCTCCATTTTATAGTTTTTATTTACGGTTTTACGGCGATTCTTGGAAAACTAATTTCTATAGACTCCTTACCGTTGGTTTGGTATCGTATGGGATTGGCCTCGATATTCATTCTCGCATATATTCGATTTTCAAAATTCACACTACGCGTAAGTACCAAAACCTTGTTGTGGTTCACTTTTGCGGGTATTGTGGTTGCCTTACATTGGCTTACCTTTTTTTTGGCGATTAAGGTATCAACAGTTTCTGTGGCCTTGGCAATGATGTCTACCGGCGCATTCTTTGCTGCGATTATAGAGCCAATGGTGTATAAGCGGAAAATAGTTGGGTATGAATTGCTATTAGGATTATTGGTTATTCTAGGACTGTATCTTATTTTTCGTGTTGAGACCGACTATGTTTATGGTATGATAATCGCTTTAATTTCTTCTTTTTTGGTCGCCGTTTTTTCGATTGTAAACGCGCAATTGGTGAAGGAGAATAGACCATCAGTCATATCGTTCTATGAGTTGGGAATTGGAACTTTATTCTTAACCCTATTGCTTTCTGTTACGGGGGGGTTTACTTCTGAATTTTTTAGATTAGAAGTTGCTGATTGGTGGTATCTAATTGTTTTGTCACTCGTATGTACGTCATACGCCTTTATTGCATCTGTGAAAATTATGCGTGTGCTTACCGCCTATACGGTTATGTTAACCAATAATTTGGAGCCCGTATACGGCATATTGCTGGCATTGGTATTTTTTGGTTCAGAGGAAAAAATGAATCCGCTTTTTTATGCGGGTGCCCTAATTATATTGGCAACAGTAATTACAAACGGTATTTTAAAACATAGGACCAGTAAAAAGCAGCCTTCATCTAAAGGTTAGGGTTTAAAGTTTTATCTTTGAACTCACAACTAACTAAATCTTTTTTGAACTATGGAATATTTGGATTTTGAACTTCCTATAAAGGAGCTGGAAGCCCAATTGGACAAGTGTATGATTATTGGTAAAGAGAGTGATGTTGACGTTACCGAAACCTGTAAGCAGATAGAGAAAAAATTAACCGAAACTAGGAAGGATATTTATAAGAACCTTACGGCTTGGCAACGTGTTCAGCTTTCAAGACACCCAAGCAGACCGTATACGTTAGACTATATCAAAGCTATTTGTGGCGATACCTTTTTGGAGCTTCACGGTGATCGTACTGTTAAAGATGACAAAGCCATGATTGGCGGGCTAGGAAAAATAGGAGACCAGTCTTTCATGTTTGTTGGACAGCAAAAAGGGTATAATACAAAGACAAGGCAATACAGGAACTTTGGTATGGCAAACCCTGAAGGGTATCGTAAAGCGCTTCGTTTGATGAAGTCGGCCGAAAAATTTAATGTTCCTGTAGTTTGTTTGGTAGATACGCCAGGAGCGTATCCAGGAATTGAAGCAGAAGAGCGCGGACAGGGAGAAGCTATTGCTAGGAATATTTTGGAAATGACAAGGCTTAAAGTGCCTATTATTGTTGCTATTATAGGCGAAGGTGCTTCAGGTGGCGCATTGGGTATTGGCGTAGGGGATAAAGTACTGATGTTGGAAAATACATGGTACTCTGTCATATCACCAGAATCTTGCTCCTCTATCTTATGGAGAAGTTGGGAATATAAGGAAATAGCGGCGTCTGCATTAAAATTGACCGCTACCGATATGAAGAAACTAAAGTTAATAGATGAAATTGTTAGGGAACCCGCAGGAGGTGCGCACGCGAACAGGGATAAAACTTTTGATATTCTGAAAAATAAAATAGTTTCCCATTATGGTGAACTTCAAAAGTTATCACCAAAAGAATTAGTAAAACAGCGTATGGATAAATACGAACAGATGGGCGTTTTTAATGATTGATAGACCATTTTTGCAACCTCAGGAAAATCCAGAGTTTATAATCTCTGGATTTTTTTTGTTATCAACATAAAATTGTAACTTATTAACATGAAATTGTTAGTGATTTGTGAACATCCTAAAAAGGAATTTCACTGTTAGCTAAATGTTAATTGCATATTTTCGCACCCATGGAAAACACGAAACCCTTAGTTGGTCGTAAGATTGATAAAGCTACTATCATAAGCCTTGAAAGAGGTAAAATACCACCGCAAGCAGTTGATTTGGAGGAGGTTGTGATTGGTGCGATGATGATAGATAAAAAAGGGGTCGATGAGGTTATCGATATTTTGCACCCAGATGTATTTTATAAGGACGCACACAGATTCATCTACGAAGCAATCTTCATTTTGTTCGAAGAGTCTCAGCCGGTAGATTTACTAACTGTTTCTTCCCAATTGAAGAAAGCGGGTAAGTTAGAGGCGGTAGGAGGGGATTTTTACTTGATTAAACTGACACAAAAAGTGGCTTCTTCGGCGCATATTGAGTTTCACGCTCGTATTATACTTCAAAAGTTCATTCAGCGGAGTTTGATTAAAATTTCTAACGAAATTATAGAAGAAGCATACGACGAGAGTACCGACGTTTTTGACCTTTTGGATGCTGCGGAATCCAAGTTGTACGATGTTACTCAGGGCAATCTAAAGCGCTCTGCGGAAACAGCGCAAAACTTGGTGATACAAGCCAAGAAAAGAATCGAGGAAATTGCAAACAAGGAAGGGTTGAGTGGCGTACCCTCTGGTTTTGATAAGGTAGATAAACTTACTTCTGGTTGGCAGCCCAGTGATTTAATTATTATTGCGGCTCGTCCCGGTATGGGTAAAACGGCATTAACCTTATCCATGGCAAAAAACATGGCGGTAAACCACAATATACCGGTAGCATTTTTCTCCTGTGAGATGTCCTCTGTACAATTGATTACACGTTTAATATCTTCCGAAACAGGCTTGTCCTCCGAAAAGTTACGTACAGGTAAACTCGAAAAACATGAGTGGGAACAGTTGAATGTAAAAGTAAAAGCTTTAGAAAAGGCTCCTTTGTTCATAGATGATACACCATCACTTTCTATATTTGACCTTAGGGCAAAAGCCAGACGACTAGCATCCCAACACGGTATTAAAATGATTGTTATCGATTACTTACAATTGATGACGGCTGGAGGTTCCCAAAAAGGAGGAAACAGGGAACAGGAAATTTCTACGATTTCCCGTAACCTAAAAGCATTGGCTAAGGAGCTAAATGTTCCCGTAATCGCATTGTCACAGCTTTCAAGAGCTGTAGAAACACGTGGAGGTAGTAAACGGCCATTATTATCAGATCTTAGGGAATCTGGTGCAATTGAACAAGATGCGGATATTGTAGCATTTATTTACAGACCTGAATATTATAAAATAGATGAGTGGGACGATGAAGAAAGAAGTCCTACCCAAGGCCAAGGAGAGTTGATTGTGGCAAAGCACAGGAACGGTGGTTTGGATAGTATTAGATTGAAGTTTATCGGAAACCTAGGTAAGTTTGATAATCTTGATGATTTTGACTCACCTTTCGAGTTTCAGTCTAAAATGAATGAAAACGAGGAAAATCCTTTTGCTACTAAAAATTTACCTACGACGAAAGAAGCGTTTGGCAGTAATATGAATCAAGGCTTAGATCCAGAGGAGGATAACGATGTACCCTTTTAGTGTGCTGAGTATCTTTCAAAAGGGAACCGTTTGTGATACTAGCCTTTTAATTTTTAGGGGAATTTAAAGCGCAGATTCAAACTGTTACTAAGGGCAAACTTGTAGACAATTTTGCAAATTCTTTAACTGTTTACAAAATACAACCCGTAGGTTTTTCTTCTATCTTTGAAAGTACTGAATAATATAAAGCGCATGCCAAAAAGTGTTTTCTCTTTTTTATTGTTTCTATTTTCGTTGCAAATCTCAGCATCCTCCATTCTCATACCTATGGATGCCGATTCCCAGAAAAACCACTTAAAGGCCTACGGAATCACCTATTGGGTGCTTGCCAAACAGCAAAAAGTACAATGGCTTTTAAACTATAGGGGCGGTTCTTTCTTGATGCCAGATGGAGAAAGCATCCGGAAAGAATGTCAAATAAGAGGCGTTTCGTTTGAAATTGTATCCGATAATCAAGCGAATGCTATTTTGGATGAGATCAGTAGTCCATCAAAAAATCAAGACGCCGTTATTTTGGAGAAAGCGCCTAAGATTGCCGTGTACTCGCCACAAGGAAACCAGCCTTGGGATGATGCCGTTACGATGGTATTGACGTATGCTGAGATACCGTATGTTACTATTTATGATGAGGAGGTATTAAATGATAAATTGGCTTTATACGACTGGTTGCACTTGCATCATGAGGATTTTACAGGTCAATATGGAAAATTTTATGGAGCATATAGGGCAACGCCATGGTATATTGATGGGAAGGCAGCGTCCGAAAAACTGGCAAAGAAATTAGGCTATGATAAGGTGTCTCAAGAAAAGGGAGCCGTTGCTTTAAAAATACGAAATTATGTTATAGGTGGCGGGTTTATGTTCGCTATGTGCTCTGCAACAGATAGTTTTGATATTGCCCTTGCAGCGGATGGTGTGGATATTTGCGAACCGATGTTCGATGGGGATGCCTCAGACCCTAACTATCAAGCTGGTTTGAGTTTTAGTAAAACTTTTGCTTTTACAGATTTTGTATTGGAGCGAAGTCCTATGAAATATGAGTTCTCTTCTATAGATATGACCACAAAAAGAGGAAACGTTCCCAAGGAGTCTGATTATTTTTCGTTGATGGATTTTTCGGCAAAATGGGATGCTGTACCTACCATGCTGTGCCAAAATCATACCTCTTTGGTAAAAGGTTTTATGGGGCAGACCACCGCCTTTAATAAATCACAAATTAAACCCACCGTGCTGGTTCTTGGAGAAAACAAACTAAACGGAGAAGCCAGATATATACATGGAATAAATGGAAAAGGATTTTTTACCTTTTATGGAGGTCATGATCCAGAAGATTACCAACATAGGGTAGGGGACCCAAAAACCGAATTGGAGTTACATCCAACCTCACCAGGATATCGATTAATTTTGAACAATGTGCTTTTCCCAGCCGCGCGCAAGAAAAAGCAGAAAACTTAGTCTGTTTTGGAATCTGTTTGAGAGGCGTAGGTACTTTCAAAAATTTTATCAGCATTGGCCGACTCAAATCCATCCCTTCGTTGTATTCTAGAAACCTCTGATTGTACCAAATGTTTAAATTCGGGTAAGGGTAGTCGTTCTGCAAACTCCACATAGCTTCCCGGAATCTCCATTTTTTTACCGTTCTTAAATGTGGCCTCCATCATGTTAGCTACAGAGCTACTTTGTCTAAGAAGCCCATCGGCACTTTGTTTGATAATACCGCCAGAGTTGTTTAGTTTTATGCCAATACCTACTAAGAATGCGTTAAACGTTTCCATGGTGTTATATCCTTCTTTAAGCTCATGCACACTAATCGTGTAGTGGTTTAAATAGTAGCGGTTGTAAATTACCCAAGCGGCATATTCACTATCAGTTGCAAGTGTTTGGTAGTCTGCTATGCTTGGTAGTTCCCATAACGATTTGTAGAAAAAGTTACCCACGGCCTTGGGGTTGTTCAAGTCTAAATTGGAAACCGGATCGGAAGTAACTTTAGCTGTGTATTTCGTAATAAGTGCTTTAGTGCTTTTTGATAAGTCGTTAACCCTAAGTTCACTTATGAATATACGTGGATACTCTGGTGATGGTGGTGCGTACCAATAGGCATTTAATTTCTTGCCTTCAAAAAAATAATAATCACGTTTTTCATACCCATAGTGAAGGAAAATCTTTTCTAAAGAGGCTATGCCTAAATAAGGAACGCCCAAGGTCCTAAAAGCAATATGGTCATTTACTATTTCATCTTCAGATGCTATAATGCCGCCTTCTAATAAGGCATTGGACACTTTCTGTACATCTGAAACACTTTCTTTATATGGTTCAAATAACAAGGTCATTAATTGATCTAAGGCAGAATTTTGATTAAATTTCATAGCTATGATATTAAATAATAATTGTAAGAAAAAAGATAACGTTTAGTCTACTTAAGGGTTTAAATAACGAAGTCACTTTAGGATTTTATTTTGACTGAATTAGGTTATCCCAATTGTAATATAAGTTTTTCCAAGACTACTTCTACTCCAAAATCATCATTAGATGCGGTTTGGTATTTTGCAATATTTTTTACATTAAGATGTGCATTTTCCATCGCAAAACTAAAGTCGGACAAGGCAAGCATTTCTAAGTCATTATTATAGTCTCCAAATACGAGTACTTCATCTGTATTGATATGATGCGCCTTCATAACTTTTTCTAATGCAAACCCTTTATGTGCATTTGCACTGGAAATATCAACCCAGTTTGTTCCTGATACTTTTACTTTAAGTTCTTGTTCTAGCGACTTTACATGTGGGTAAATGAAACGTTCCGAACTTTCAAAATGATAGATAGCTATTTTGATGATTTCTGCGGTAACATTTTCCAAGGTATCAACCACATCGAACTCGCTATAGTATTCTCTTAATTTGTCTACAAAAATAGCTGACTTTCCAGTTATGTAAGCCGTTTGCTTTCCGCAAAGTACAGGATGCATTTCGGGAAACCTACCCAATATTTCTAAAGTCTTTTTGATATGGTTAGTCGGTAATGGTGTAGATAGTAATTCCTTTTCTTGCTGCATTACAAAACCCCCATTTTCTGCTATGACTACAATATCGTTTTTGATTGGATGCAGTTTATCAATTATACTATTATATTGTCTTCCACTGGCAGCAACAAAGAGGACACCTTTGGATTTTAGTATTTCAAAAACTTTAAAAAAACGGTCGCTAACTTCGTGATTAGAGTTGAGTAGTGTACCATCCATGTCAGATACTACCATCTTTATTTTGGATAAATCCATCTATTGCATAATTTAGAATGTAAAGGTATTTTAATGAAAAGGATTCTCGATACGGTTATTCAAATTTTTACTTTTATTTAATAGTATTTGGCCGATTAATGGTAAGGCTAGAATACCTTTAGCTAAACGATTCAGTCTGTACTTTCGGATACGCTCAGGACTAGTATAGTCAACCCCTTATTTTAATTCACTTTACGTATCGGTTTATGAATAACAACCTTATAAAATGGTATCAAAAAACATATAGACTTCCTGCTTTTTCCAGAGGATTCCACCTCATTACCGATTTAATTATCAATGAGTGTCCAGAACTTTCAAAAATTGAAATAGGGATGTGTCAGGTGTTTATTAAACATACATCGGCAAGTCTTACAATAAACGAGAATGCCGATCCAACGGTTCGTACAGATTTTGAAAGTCATATGAATAAGATGGTACCTGAAAACGCACCTTATTACACACACACGTATGAGGGGCCTGATGATATGCCCGCCCATATTAAGGCCTCCTTATTAGGTACTTCAGTGCAAATTCCAATTACCGATGGAAGATTAAATTTAGGAGTATGGCAAGGAGTATATTTGTGTGAGCATAGAAACCATGCCTTAGGAAGGGACTTGGTTTTAACCATATCTGGAACTTTAATAGAGGGGTTTTGTTAGTATAGCTGTGACATTAAATAACACGTTCAGTTAAAAAAGAACAAGTATGGCATAAAAAAATCCGATTCATATGAATCGGATTTTTTAAGTGAGATGTGTATATATGTTTAATTTATTTTACCTGGTCTACAACGGCTTTAAAAGCATCAGGGTGGTTCATGGCTAAGTCTGCAAGAACTTTTCTATTAAGTTCTATATTTTTAGCTTTCACTTTACCCATAAATTGAGAGTAGGACATTCCGTGTAATCTGGCTCCCGCATTGATACGTGTAATCCATAGCGCACGAAAGGTTCTTTTTTTGTTTCTACGGTCCCTGTAAGCATATAACATTGCTTTTTCAACTGCATTTTTTGCAACTGTCCAAACATTTTTACGTCTTCCAAAGTACCCTTTGGCTTGCTTCATCACCTTTTTTCTTCTGGCTCTGGAAGCTACTGCATTTACTGATCTTGGCATTTTTCTATTTTTTTTGTAGTAGGCGTCCTATGTTTTTTATTTTGGAACTTTTATGGCCTAACTCCATGGTTAATAATTCTACCTTTTTAAAGGGCTAAGTTACTTTAAACGTAACTGCTCTTTAATACTGTTAACATCTGCTTGATGAACCAAACCATCATGCGTTAGCCTAAGCTTACGCTTTTTAGATTTCTTTGTAAGAATGTGGCTCTTAAAAGCGTGCTTTCTTTTAATTTTACCTGAACCTGTAAGCTTAAATCGCTTTTTGGCACTGGATTTTGTTTTCTGTTTAGGCATTTTCTCCTATTTAATTAATTAATCTCACTATATGCTAAACTTATTTCAGTAATTAACTGGCATCAGTTCAACTTTTTTCAATCTAAACGCTGCTTACAATGAGCAAGCA
>JBLHNI010000047.1:0-14792 GCA_047650615.1 Maribacter sp. | reverse complement strand
AGCAAAGTATATTTAAATAATGAAATAGAGTATGGTGTTAGAATTTATTCTTCTTCTCTCTAGTCCGCTGGATAAAAATGATGACCAAACCTTAAAAAAAGTGCTCCTCAAACAGAACAAACCAGTACTAAATAAAAAGCATTTATAGTCTTAAGAAACAACTGCAATACGTGTCACGCAGCTAAAAGATGATTACAGTTATTTACCTTGAATAACATGGATAGTTTGTTATCAGAAATCAATACCCAAGTATTTATTACCAGAAAAATGCCAAAAGGAAAGAGAAACCAGCTCTCGGAACAAGAAGAAATGAGTCTAAAGAACTGGCTTAGCGGTCTAAACTAAAAAAGAGCCGTTTTTAACGGCTCTTTTTTTTAGTCTTATCATAATGTACAAAAGCTATTTTGCCACACTAACAGCTCTAGTTTCTCGAATCACCGTGACTTTTACTTGTCCAGGATAGGTCATATCTGTTTGTATTTTTTGAGAAATCTCAAAAGACAATTGCGCCGCTTTATCATCGCTTACTTTTTCACTTTCCACAATAACTCGTAGCTCCCTACCGGCCTGAATAGCGTAGGCTTTCTGTACCCCACCAAAACCAAAAGCAATTTCTTCTAAATCTTTTAACCGCTGAATATAAGAATCCAAAACTTGACGTCTTGCACCTGGTCTTGCACCACTAATGGCATCACAAACTTGTACAATAGGGGAGATTAAGTTTTTCATTTCAATCTCGTCGTGGTGTGCACCAATGGCATTGCACACATCCGGTTTCTCTCCATACTTTTCTGCCCATTGCATGCCTAAAATAGCGTGTGGCGTTTCTACCTCTGCCTCTGTATTTGGCACTTTACCAATATCATGTAGCAAACCTGCACGTTTAGCAACTTTGGCATTCAAGCCCATTTCCGCTGCCATAACACCACATAATTTTGCCACTTCCCGAGAATGCTGTAGTAAATTTTGACCGTAAGAAGAACGATACTTCATTCTACCTACCGCTTTTATCAATTCTGGATGCAACCCATGAATACCTAAGTCAATAACCGTGCGCTTTCCTATATCTATAATTTCGGCCTCTATCTGCTTTTCTGTTTTCTTTACGACTTCCTCGATTCGTGCAGGGTGAATACGACCATCGGTCACCAATTTATGAAGGGATAACCGTGCTACTTCTCTACGAACAGAATCAAAACAGGAGAGTATAATTGCTTCAGGGGTATCATCAACAATAATTTCTACACCTGTTGCCGATTCCAATGCCCGTATGTTTCTACCTTCACGTCCTATAATCCTACCTTTTACGTCGTCGGATTCTATATTAAAGACAGAGACGCAGTTTTCTACTGCTTCTTCGGTTCCTATGCGCTGTATCGTATTAATTACTATTTTACGTGCTTCTTGCTGTGCCGTTAGCTTTGCCTCTTCTACCGTGGTCTGTATATAAGCCATAGCATCGGATTTAGCGATTTCTCGTAAACTCTCTATAAGCTGACTCTTGGCATCATCAGCCGAAAGTCCAGAGATAACCTCCAATTGTTGTATTTGGCTGTTATGCAGTTTATCGACTTCGGATTGCTTTTTCTCAAAAAACTCCTTGCGATAGTCAACATCTTTCAGCTTTTCATCTAACTGGGAGTTTAATTTTTTACCCCTTGCTAATTCGCTGCTCACTTGGGATTCTTTGTCCCTAGTGCGTTTTTCGGATTCGTTAATCTTTCTATCCTTGCCTATGATTACCTTCTCATGCTCGGCCTTTAATTCCAAAAACTTCTCTTTGGCCTGTAAAATTTTGTCCTTTTTTAGGTTCTCCCCTTCTACCTTCGCTTCTTTTAAAAACTGAGCTGCCTCTTTCTTAGCGTTTGCAATGGTCTTGGAGGCTTTCCCCTTTTCCATAAACTTCGCAATTCCGAAGCCGATTGCCAATCCTACGATGGCGGCTATTATAATCATTGTACTGTCCATAGTTGTTTATATTTAAAAAAAAAGCCCACATTGGAGAAGTTTCGTACAAACTCCGGAAATCAGGTTTAGGGCTAACAGACTGATCAAGGATCCCTATACGAGTAGGGCTTGCTTTTACAATCTAAACTCACCCTTTTTTAAAAAATAAATGTTGAGTTTGACAAAAGGTATTACCAATGTGGGCAGTAACTTAAATTAGTTTTTAAAGAACGTATTTACTGTGAAGCTAGCTTTGAATCCACCAAATCACTCAACGCCTGTAAACGTTGTTGAGCTTCTTGGGTACCTTCTGTCTGGTCTATACCTTTTTGCTCTATTTTAGAGGCAAACTGCAAGGCGCACATGGCCAAAACATCTTGTTTGTCCCTAACGGCATAGTTCTGCTCAAATTTCTTAGCCAACTGTTCTATATTCTTAGCGGCCTTTCGCAAGCCTTCCTCTTGACTTGGATCTATCGTTAATGGATATACCCTATCTGCAATGGAAAGCTTTATTTTGAGCTTATCTGACATATTATTTTAACATTATTCGGCGAGTTGTGTTACACAATAATCCAACTCACGTATTAACGTATTTATTTTAAGCTTTGCTTCTGTTTTATTCGTATTCATGCCAAGCATTGAATTTGCAAGTTTGAGCGAATTGTATTTTTCCTCCCAATCCGAAACCGATTTATCGGCTTTTTGTTGAACAGATTTTATCGAAACCAACTCGTTTTCCAGTTCTTCATTAAGCCGCCGCAACACCTCTAACTTATGAAGCAACTTACTAATCCTGTTTTCTAAGGAGTCAACGATTTGTATTAATTCACTCATACAAAAAATTCGATGCAGTTTACACAAAGTTAACATTCATCCGAAGAATTAGCAATACTTTTTACGAATAATCTTTTAAGTATTTCACCAAGGCAATAAAACCCTATAGACAACAGGGTTTTATACATTTACAACAAACCTTTCAAGAATTGGTTTGGTTTAATTATTTTCGCAGCAACTTTGTACACTTATGAAGAACATTATCCAAGGCTTCTTACTCCTATTCATTACCCAAATTACGGGACAAGCAACATATCCTTTAGATGCCTTTAGACCTCCGTTGGACATACCCATAATCTTAGCGGGAACATTTGGAGAATTACGATCCAACCATTTTCATTCTGGAATAGATATTAAAACACAGCAGCGCGAGGGATTATCCGTATACGGTATTGGTGATGGTACCATCACTCGTATAAAAGTGGCCTTGTGGGGCTATGGAAAAGTATTGTATGTGGCGCATCCGAACGGCTATACATCTGTTTACGGGCATTTACAAAAATTCTCTCCCAAGATAGAGGAATATATCAAGAAGATACAGTATCAAAAAAAGTCCTATGAAGTGGAAGTTTTTCCTGACTATGGAGAACTTAAAATCGAGAAAGGAGAACTTATCGCCTACAGTGGTAACACAGGTGGATCTTCAGGACCACATGTTCATTTTGAAATTCGCAGTAGCGTATCGAAAAAACCAACAAACCCCTTACTCTACGGTATTGATGTTGCCGATGCCACGAACCCGATATTGGAAAAACTGTTTCTGTACCCACTTTCCAAAAATGCACAAGTGAATAAAAGTGGGAATCGAATCCAGGTAAATTTCACCATACAGAGTGATGGCACTTTTCTAGCCAATAAAGTCCACGCCATTGGAAAAATTGGGGTTGGTTTTATAGGATTTGACCGACAAGATATGGCAGCGAATAGGAATGGGATATATGCAGCTTCACTTTCCGTAAACGGAAAAACATATTCGGCCTATGACTTTGAATCGTTTTCGTTTGGTGAGACAAGATATATAAACACCCTAATAGATTATGACTATTTTGGACGTTACCGGCAAAGAATTCAAAAATTATTTAAATCGCCTGGAAACAAGCTAAGTATCTATGAAGAATTATACAACAATGGAGAAATAGAAATTAGAGCGGGGTTAAGTTACGGTATTGAGTTAAGCATCAAGGATATTAAAGGAAATGTAGTGGTATTAAAAATACCTGTTGAAGGTAAAAATGAGGAACTCAAGATGCCAAAAGAAGAAAATAGCACCGATGATTACGTTATTGCCAAAAAACCAAATAATTATGATTTAGGCGGCGCGAAAGTATATTTTCCGTCCAATACTTTTTACGAGGACTTTTATATCGATTTAAAAAAAGGAAAAGATACGGTTGGCATTCATCGGAATACAGTACCCGCCCATCGCAACTTTACCATTACGTTCGATGCAACAAAATTTAGCAAGGAAGAACAAAAACAGTTATTTATAGCACGATTAGATGGTAAGTTAGAACCCAGCTACACAAGCACCTATAAACGTGCAGGCACCTTTTCCACAAGAACAAGAAATTTAGGAACCTATACCTTAGTCAAGGATACTATTCCTCCTAAGATACGAGCCAAAAATTTCAAGGATAAACAATGGCTCAACAATTATAAATATTTAAGTCTAGCCATTTCTGATGACCTCAGTGGGGTTGACACCTATACTGCAACTTTGAACGGCAAATGGATTTTAATGGAATACGAGCCAAAAAAAAATACGCTAACCTATAATTTTGACGATAAGATTTTGGACCAGAAGCAATGTGTTCTCAAAGTCACCGTTACGGATAATGTAGGTAACGAGAATACTTTAAGTACCACATTTTTTAGAAAATAAATTATTTGAATTTTTGCAACGCTATTTTCACCCTCTTTCTACTGTGCCAGTTTAATAGCCTAGCGCAAACGGCCACGATTACCGGGATTGTGCTTAACGAAGCTAATATTCCTTTATCCAATGTTAATATTTCTTCTGGCCCATTGGGCACAGCAACGGATAGTAATGGATTCTATGTCCTTAACATTTATGCCGATACGGCAACTCGAATTACCTTCTCTCACTTGGGTTACAAAAATCTTGAATTAGAAGGATTGTTATTGTCTACTAACGAAACCTTTGAATTTAGCCCCATACTTAAAACCGATACTGTTCAGGTAGCAGGCGTAACCATATCGCCAAGAGGAAGGAAAAAGGTTACCGGAATCACGACTATTTCACCGGAACAGCTGCGTAAAATACCAGGTGCCAATGCTGGAGTGGAAAACATCTTAAAACTATTACCCGGCGTAAGCTCCAATAATGAATTGAGCACGCAATATTCGGTAAGAGGGGGAAACTTTGATGAAAATCTTGTTTATGTAAATGAAATTGAAGTATACAGACCCTTTCTCATACGCTCAGCACAACAGGAAGGTCTAAGCTTTGTGAATAGCGGCATGGTAAAGGATGTAAGCTTTTCTTCAGGCGGATTCCAGGCTAAATATGGAGATAAACTTTCATCTGTGCTAGACATTGTCTATAAAACACCAGCTACCTTTTCTCTTCAAGGCGATTTTAGTTTTTTGGGTGCAAGCGCGACACTAGAAACCCGTTCTAAAAATAAAAAACTGAGTAGCATTACCGGATTCCGATATAGAAATAATGCCCTACTCGTGAACAGTCAACAAACCCAAAGTAACTTTAATCCTGCATTTACAGATGTGCAAAGTTATTTGACCTATCGTTTTTCGAATAAATTCAACCTTAGCTTTTTAGGTAACTTTTCCGTAAACGATTATACGAACGAACCCCTGAATCGGCAAACAAATTTTGGAACACTACAAGACCCAAAGGCTTTAGCCGTTTTCTACGAAGGAAAAGAAGTAAACAGATATGTCACGGCCTTTGGTGCTTTTAAGGGTAATTATAAACTGAACAATAACACCACGCTAAAACTCATCACATCGCTCTATCACACGACCGAGGAAGAATATTCTGATGTAATTGCGTCTTACCGCTTAGGTCAAGTAGATGGTAATCTAGGAAGTGAAACACTAGGCGAAATTATTAGTCCCAGAGGAATCGGCTCCCAATTCAATAGATCTAGAAATGACCTGGACGCGCTAATCTTCAACCTTAACCATAGAGGTATCCACAAACATAAAGACCTGGTTATGGAATGGGGTGTTAAGTATACCCACGAAGACATTCGCGACCAACTTAGAGAGTCCGAATTTATAGATTCTGCGGGGTTTTCGGTACGTCCTCCACGCTCAGAATTCATCAATAACCAGCCCGAAGTGCCTTTTGATGCTTCTCTGGAAGCTTTTGAAAGCCTTACCGCTACCAATTTTGTAAAGACCAACCGCTTTTCAGGGTTTTTTCAGCTTGGAAAACAAACCAAATGGGGAGCACATGACGTGTATTACAACATGGGGATACGCAGCCAACACTGGACCGTTAGCGGCACCGATGTTGAAAAAGTTTCTCAAACCGTAGTAAGTCCTAGAGCGCAACTTGCCATAAAACCTGATTGGCAAAAGGATATGCTTTTTAGACTGTCCGGCGGAGTCTACCACCAACCGCCTTTTTACAGGGAGCTTAGGGATAGTTCAGGAATCATACGTCCCAATGTTAAGGCTCAAAAATCGGTTCATATCGTGGCGGGAAACGAATATAGTTTTTTACTTTGGAAACGGCCTTTTACCCTGATCAGTGAGGCCTACTATAAGAATCTGACTAACGTAAATCCATACACCATAGAAGATGTTCGCATACGCTATTCAGCAACCAACGATGCTAAAGCATACGTATACGGGGCAGAGTTGCGTCTAAACGGTGCCTTTGTTCCGGGAACCGAATCCTGGGTTAGCTTGGGCTATTTAAAAACAGAGGAGAACCGAAACGAACGTGGCTATATTTCAAGACCCACGGATCAACGGCTTAAATTGGGAATTCTGTTCCAAGACTACATTCCAAACATACCTGATTTAAAAATGTACCTGAACCTTGTTTACAGCACTGGGGTACCGGGCGGATCACCGAGTTATGCCGATCCTTATATTTTTCAGAATAGATTAAGAGATTATAAACGTGCAGATTTAGGAATTTCCTATATTTTTGTAGACAAAAACAAAATGTACGGCTCCAATCATTGGCTCCGTTCGTTCAAAGAATTGAGTATTGGTTTTGAAATTTTTAATCTTTTCAACAACCAAAACTCCATTACTAATACTTGGGTCAGAGACGTGGACAGCAAAAATGAATTTGCAGTTCCCAACTTTTTAACCTCCCGGGTACTTAACCTTAGATTGCAAATGCGACTTTAACAAAACAACATGTATAAATTTATATTTTTAATTGCTTTCTGCACTTCCCTTTCGGTACAAGGACAAAAGAATATCTATGAGAGTCCTCGATTCGATGAACTCAGCACTAGCCATAGTACACTTGCTATTTTACCCTTTCTCACCAATTTAGACCTAAAAGACCAAGTGAGTCAAGAGGATTTAATATTATTAGAAGAAAAGGAAGGATATGCAGTACAGAATGCTTTAGAGACCTATTTTTCCAAACGGGGAAAAAAGAAAAAGTTACCGGTAGAATTTCAAAATACCAAGAACACAAAGGCCATCTTATCCCAAAAAGGGATTACCTATAAAAATATAGATGTCTATACCATGAAACAGCTTAGCGAAATGTTGGGCGTAGATGGTATCATAAGTGGCACCCTAGATCTTAATGTACTATTATCGAAGGGTGTACCAACGGACTTCAGTTTTACAGATTACTTTTCTGGAAATGCCAATTATGGTCGTATAGGTGTTAAAATAAGTGATGGCAATACGGGTAAACTTTTATGGAAATACGAGAAACAAATCAATAAAAAAACTGGTAAAAACACAACCGATCTTATTGAGAGAATGATGAAGCTCGCCATTCGAAAATTCC
The DNA here is from genome assembly GCA_047650615.1 of Maribacter sp. GTDB lineage: Bacteria > Bacteroidota > Bacteroidia > Flavobacteriales > Flavobacteriaceae > Maribacter. The sequence continues at coordinate 7,034 of JBLHNI010000047.1, read as the reverse complement.
CCTACGAGCGTGAACGAAAGAAAGATAGGAAGATAAAGTAACCTACTGTCTTTATTCTTCAAAACAGAAATCAGGTATACTCTATATAGTCTAACTAACATCTCTTTATTCCATTAAACTTTTATCTACTCATCTTGCTTTTTAGAACACTTCGTAAGGAGTAAACCTGTTTCTCGCGAAAACGTTTTAGAAAAATAGCATTGTATTATTGTATCATAAATTCCTTCAAAACCCCGACCGTATAGTCAATATTCTCTTTGGTGTTATACTTTGACAAGGAAAAACGAAGGGAAGGTTTTTTCATGTCTTCCTCGGAAAGAATTTCAGATAGTACGTGAGAACCTTTATCACTACCAGATTGGCATGCACTACCCTTAGAGCAAGCGATACCCTTAATATCCAAATGAAACAATAACATCAATGCCTTTTCCGGTTGCACGGGTAAGCATACGTTTACCAAGGTATAGGTGCTATTGTCCATATCTCCAGACAAGCCATTGAACCTTGCTCCTGGAATTTCGTTTTCTATCTTCTGAATAAAATATTGCTTTAAATCTGTAACGTAATTTTGTTCCTCCTCTAGGTTTTTATACGCTAAAACAAACGCTTCCTCTAAACCCACGATATTATGAAAAGATTCGGTTCCTGCCCTAAAACCGCGTTCTTGAGATCCTCCAGACATCATACATCCCATCCCAGAATTTTTTCTAATGTAAGCGAAACCTATTCCTTTTGGTCCATGGAATTTGTGAGCAGCGGCAGCTAAAAAATCTACCGGTGTACTTTTTACATCCCATTCATAGTGCCCTATAGACTGGACCGTGTCCGAATGCACAAGGGCCCCATGCTCTTTTGACATCACGGCGATAGCATGGATATCCACTTTATTTCCTATCTCATTATTAATATGCATTATACTTACTAGCTTTTTAGAATCGTCCTTGGATAATAGCGTCTGTAAGTGAGCCATATCAGGATTTCCATCTGCGTTCAAATTCACAAAGCACAGATTTACCAATCCTTTCTCATGGAGTTCTTCCACAGTATGGAGCACGGCATGGTGTTCTATTTTAGTCGTAATTATGGTTTGTACCCCTAAGTCTCGAACTGCACATCTAAGAATCATGTTATCTGCCTCTGTACCTCCTGAAGTGAAAATAATCTCCGACGGAAAAGCGTTCATTTGTTTGGCAATAGTTTTTCTGGCACTTTCTATAGCTGTCTTTGCAGTTCTTCCAAAGCTGTGGGTAGATGATGGATTACCATAGGAATTAGTCAAAGCATCTTGCATTATATCAATCACCTCTTTCCTAACTTGAGTCGTAGCAGCATTATCCAGATATACATTTTTCATTTTTGGTCCGCGTTTTTTAAAATGACTTTCGATTAAATTATTCCACCTAATCGGTGTTTACAACAAGAGAATCACCTGATTAAAAGCATCAGGCTTAAATTGGCTTTTGTTTGCCAAATTTCACCTATAGTTTTCAAAAATAATTCAAATAAAGTTAAATTACCTGTAAATGGTTTTAAACCTATCTAAGCATATCCCATATTTACGTTAAATTTGATTGATGAAAACCCATACTGGGCATTTAATCAACTAACGGCAAAGCCAAATGAATGTGGATAAATCTATATTGATGGGTTGGCTAATTTTATATAGATGAAAAAAAATATTGGCCTATTCTTCCTACTGTTATGTATTTCCTGTGATGATGGAGATTTACAAATAGAAACCGTAGATTTTGACAGTATCGAAACTCCTGATTTTTGCAAAACTGTTTCTGTGACAACAGCTAACCTACTATTTAAAATAAATGGAGACGAGGCACTTATCTTAGAGCTGCCTGCAGGACTTCTTAAAAACGAAGTAAGTACAACAATAATTACAAGTGGCATTTCCACCACGACTATATTAACCTATAGGATTTTTACGGACGATGTACCAAGAGATTATTTTTGTGATGAATTAGCTCCTACTTCGCCCACAGTGTCGGAAGAAATAATAGCTGAGGAAGGTGATATTCTAGTTACTACTACAGCAGTGGATGCAGAAACTTTTGAGCACAAAATTGAATTAAGTGGAATTTCTTTTATCACCAAGGATAAAAGTAGAATAACCGATTTGCAAATTTCGGACTTCGGTACAGTAACTACTACGCTATAAATACGGGCTCAAACATTCTGATAGATATACACTTCTGTTGCACCCAAGCCGTATTTTTGATAGTCGGCATCATAGTGTTTCACATTATCGTATTTATCGAACAGGTATCTTAACTCTTCTTTTAAGATGCCCTCACCCACCCCGTGTATAAAAACAACTTTCTGAATACGTTTGGACATGGCGAACTCCAGTTGCCGTTTAGCAGTTTCCAATTGTAAGTTCAGCATCTCATAATTGCCCATTCCTTTTGAGTGTTTCACCAATTGACTTATATGTAGATCCACCTCCATTTTAGGAAGATTGCGCTCTTTAGGCCTTATCACCGCAGGCTTGCGACTTTTAGGAAGCTCCTTTTCCTTTTTTACCTGAGCGATTTCATAATTACTTACGGTAATACTCCCGGTAATTACAACCAATTCACGTGCGTCAAATACCATTGGAAAGTCGTCTTCGGTTTGCACGGTTATAGAGGAACCTTTAACCTGCGAAACGATTCCCTTGATAACATCGTCAATGGCCTCTACTTTATCTCCTACTTTAAAAACAGCCATAATTTTATTTTAATTCCCCAAAAATAGTAGTAATTTTCGTTTTACAACAACAAACCAAAATGCATATCCTAAGTACCTCTTATTTTTTAGGCATAGAAAACTATATGCTTCCCTGTTTTACAAAACAGCTTTGGGGTTTTGATTGTCCTGGATGTGGGCTGCAACGAGCCATCGTTTTTCTTATTCAGGGGGAGTTTGGAGCTGCTTTTGAGATGTATCCTGCCATTTATCCTATGTTGCTGTTATTCGGATTCCTAATCATGGATAAATTATTCTCTATTAAATATACAAACAAAATAACCAATGTACTTATAATCGGTACTGTTGGATGTATACTAACCAATTATCTTTTAAAATTTATTTAATCAAATACTTAAAATTATGGAACAACAAAAATTACCAAATGTAACCATTGCAATAGTACTAGGTATCGTATCTTTTATTTGCTGCTGTTTTAGTGTAGGAATAGGTGGGATATTACTTTCTGGTATTGCTCTTTTTCTGGTTAACAAAGACACTAAATTATATAGTCAAAATCCTGAGGACTATTCCAATTACAGCACCCTAAAGACCGCAAAAATTATTGCTATTGTCGGTTTAGTTTTAGGGGTTGTAACCTTTCTGTGGTGTATTTTCTCTATTGTCTCTATGGGAGGATGGGAAGGATACATGGAACAGAACCAAGAATTATTGGAACAACTAGGTCTACCAACAGAATAGAAACAAATGAATCTACCTTTACCAGGCGCAAGCAATGCCCTCACCTTTGGTATTTTATCCATAGTGCTTACCGTAATTTGTTGCGGGCCTTTTGGCGCTATTTTTAGTTTAATAGGTTTAAGCAGCGCTAGAAAAGCAGAAAGGCTTTATCAAATGGATAGTGCCAATTACAGCGGATATGAAAACGTAAAAACAGGCAAAATACTCTGTTATATTGGATTGGGAATAGCCGGACTACTTCTGATCCTAAGTATCATTTATTTTGGTGCTATTGCTGCCCTTTTATATTCGGCAGCTTCCGAAGGCGGTTTTCAATAGGCAGTTACAGTACAATTAAAAAAGTCCCGTTTCAATTTCTTGAAACGGGACTTTTTATGATTTATAACGACTATTACTTTTGAAACTCTACTAACGTTTTTTTAATAATACCCACACAATCCAACAACTCATCCTTGGTCATAACCAAAGGTGGCGCAAAACGGATAATATTACCATGGGTAGGCTTAGCTAAAAGTCCGTTTTCCTTTAAGGCCATGCAAATATCCCATGCTGTGGAGCTATCCTCTGTATCGTTAATCAAAATGGCGTTTAAAAGCCCTTTACCCCGAACACCAGAAACCAAATCACAACTTGGAATAAAGGCCTCCAGTTCAGCTCTAAACAGTTCGCCCAAATCATAGGCATTCTGTGCCAGCTTCTCTTCTTTTACGACTTGTAAAGCTGCCATACCTACTGCTGCAGCTATTGGGTTCCCACCAAAAGTACTACCGTGGTTTCCTGGCTGTATAACATCCATAATATCATCATTTGCCAACACAGCAGAAACTGGATAAGCACCGCCAGATAGGGCTTTGCCTAATATTAAAATATCCGCCTTTGTCTCGGGTGTACCGCTACAGTGTTTATCTGCGCAAGAACAGTTTCCACAGGTAGCCAATAACCGACCCGTCCTGGCTATCCCAGTTTGTACCTCATCAGCAATAAACAGGACATTGTATTTCTCACATAAATCCTTTGCCCTACTTAAGTATCCTTCGGAAGGCACATAAACCCCTGCTTCGCCTTGTATAGGCTCCACCAAGAATCCTGCTATGTTTTTATTCCCTTGTAAAGCGTGTTCCAAAGCCTCAAGGTTGTCGTATTCGATTTTTATGAATCCGTCTGTAAATGGTCCAAAGTTTTTGCGCGCTACAGCATCATTGGAAAAAGAGATAATCGTAGTGGTACGACCGTGAAAATTATTTTCACAAACTACGATTTCAGCCTTGTTTTCTGGAATACCTTTCTTCTCATAAGCCCATTTTCGGCATATTTTCAATGCTGTTTCTACCGCTTCGGCACCCGTATTCATCGGTAGAAGCTTATCAAACTTAAAGGTCTCCGTGGCGTACTTTTCATACTTTCCAAGCATATCGTTATAAAAAGCGCGTGAGGTCAACGATAGTGTTTTGGCCTGATTGACCATTGCATCCACAATCTTTGGATGGCAATGCCCTTGATTAACTGCTGAATAAGCAGACAGAAAATCATAATACTTTTTTCCTTCCACGTCCCAAACATACACACCTTCTCCTTTGCTTAATACTACAGGTAGCGGATGGTAATTGTGGGCTCCGTGTTTTTCTTCCAATGCAATTGCATCTTTAGAAGTGATGTTTTCTAAAACTGACATGATAAAATTACTTTGCGAGACTTTTTTGCAAAATGCTCATTGTTCTTTGTACTTCTTTTTGATGCGTTACTTCATTAAAGTTTTAAACCCTAGTTATAACCATGCTTAAAAACGTAATCTCCTAGGGCATCAAAAATATCCTATAAAAAGTTCAATCGCACATTTTAAAATAATCTCTGATAAAACGTTAGCAATTCCTTCTATACCTTTTTTCTTTCGATGTGTCCGAAAATTCAGCGTAGGAGAGAAATCATCCTGTAGCATTGTAAAATTACTAAAAATTTCAACGAATTAAAACATATTGGCTACGTCGTTCTATTTTGCTGATGATTTGCTGCCACAGACACCTGCAGTTCTAATCGTTTGAGTTCTCGTAAAACATCATTTTTATTCATTTGCATCAAAACATATAGTTTTACCATGACCATATCGATTAAACATAGGAAACCGACACTGGCCCAAATAATTAATCCTGTTATATCTGTTCTTTTCCCTAATTGAGTAGCACATAAATATTAAAAAAACACCAATGTTTATCGCTGTCATTACAGAGGCCAGCCAGCCCATTTTAACATTGTAGCCCTTGCTGACTTTTTCTAATAACGATTGCTCTCCTAGTGTATGGTGAAATTTAGTTTCTTCACTACTTATAAACCTCCTTAATAGGCTCATGGATTTTTTTTCTTCTTATTTATCTTTTAAAATTGTTTTTAATTTTTCCCTTCCATGAAACAAGCGCGATTTTCCTGTGCCTATAGCGATTTCTAGTATCTCGCTCATTCGTTTAAGGACTATCCTTCCGTATAAAACCGTCTCATAACCCCTTGTTGATTTGCTGTTAATGTTAGTATAGCCCTTAGCACTCTGTCATCTATTGAAGTATCGAATAGCTGTATCAACCAAAATCCCGTACTCCTGTAATTGGTGTTGACCTTTTTTATGTTTATTTAAATGACCCAGTACTTTTCTAGTTACAATTCTAAAAGCCTAGCTTCCAATCCGCTCCGGTTCTTTAAGTTTGTACAAATTGGAAAGGATACTTTTCTAACTATCTTAAACAAAATCCTTGGAACTATCTAAATCATGTGTAAACCAATACGGGTGTTTACATAGCTTTTAATGTTACTTTTTTAGCAACACCCCTAATGCATCGGTATTATTGGAACGATATTCCAAAACTAAAAAAGCATCTAGTGTCTTGTGGCGATTGTTCCTACTTCTATGTAATAGACCAGAGAAATTCAAAAAGGTTCATTTTATTTAAATAATTGTTATTCCCTTTAAAGTTATTCTAATTAAAACAAAGCAATTCCTATTTTTGTGCCATGCGAAAAAAGAACAAACGACAGGTTTTTGAAAATGTAGAGGTAGTAGATGCAGGGGCAAAAGGAAAAACAATTGGAAAAGCACCAGATGGTAGGGTAATTTTCCTAACCAATACTGTTCCGGGAGATATCGTAGACGTACAGACCACCAAAAAACGAAAAGCATACTTTGAGGGTATCGCTACCCAATTTCATTCGCTATCCGATAAACGCACAACCCCCGAATGTGAACATTTTGGTGTCTGTGGCGGATGTAAATGGCAAGATATGGGCTATGAACACCAACTGTTCTATAAACAAAAAGAGGTAGCCAACAATCTTAGACGTATTGGTCATTTAGAGCTGCCAGAAATCACACCGATAAAAGGTTCCAAAAAACAATATTTTTATAGGAATAAGATGGAATTTTCATTTTCCGATAGTCGGTGGCTGACCTTGGAGGAAATCCAATCCGATACTCAAATAACGGATAAGAATGCTTTAGGCTTTCATATTCCCGGAATGTGGGACAAAATCTTAGATATAAATAAATGTCATCTACAGGCAGACCCTTCCAATGCTATACGTATGGAAACCAAAGACTTCGCAAACAAAAA
>JBLHNI010000046.1:0-14814 GCA_047650615.1 Maribacter sp. | reverse complement strand
ATGGCATAACCAGTTGCGCCACCAAGGCCAAAACCGATACCGATAACTAATAGTGCTACTGGAAGCGCGTCCAAAGACCCAAGTGAAATAGCTTCTTCTCCCATGCTCCCGCCCGCAATATAAAATATACCAAAGACCAAGGTAAATGTTCCTATGATTTCGCTTACGAGGTTCCAAAACGGATTTCTGATAGCTGGAGCTGTGCAGAAAGTGGCTAGGATTGCAGCGGAATCATCTGTTGCATCATATTGTTTTTTATAGGTGAGCCAAACTAATACATTACCCATCATTGCGCCTAAAACCTGTGCAATGATATAGCCCGGTACCAATCCCCAAGAGAATTTTCCTGCTGTAGCCAATCCAATGGTTACCGCAGGGTTTAAATGGGCGCCACTGGCATCTGCAGAAATAAATACGCCTATAAATACAGCAATACCCCATGCGATTGAAATTCCCACCCAACCAAGATCTGCACCTTTGGTGCCCTTGAGTACTAAATTGGCTACCACGCCATTGCCAATAAGGATAAGCATGGCAGTTCCTATAAATTCGAAAATGTAAACAGTCATTTAGTATGGCTTTATATGGTGGAAGATAATTAAAATAGGCCGGTTTTGGAATAATCCATAACTGTCTTTGAAGATGTGTATTATTTCTGTAGGCTTTTTTTCGATTCTTAAGAAGTTCTGTTGATAGGATGCCCTTACCAACGAACTCCTTCTGCGCTCATTTTTAAGGTGAACACAGCTTTGGAAGTAGTAATGAACAGCATATTTTGTTCTCTTCCGCCAAAGGTAACATTGGCCGTCCAATCGGCACCGGTGTCAATATGTTCTATCTGATTTCCTTTTGAGTCAAAAACAAAAACACCATCTCCGGTTAGGTACACATTATCTTGGTTATCTATCGCCATACCATCGGAACCCATTTGTGTAAATAGCTGGCGATTGCTTAGAGTGCCCTCCGTTTCAATCGTGTAAGAGTAGGTTTTTTTATCTGCAATATATAAGGTGCTACCCTCCGCAGGTCCTATGATTCCGTTGGGGCGCTTAAAATTATCAGCAATTACCTTTGCATCAGTACCGTTGGGAGCTATGTAATAGACAGATTGCACTGCTAATTCAGCTTCTTTATGTTTCCAATAGGGTTTTTGGTAATACGGGTCCGTAAAATAGATGCCCCCTTTTTGATCGACACATATAGCATTAGGGCCGTTGTCTTTGTTATTTTTAAATTGATGTAAAAGAATGCTCATGTTCTTGTCAGCATCAATTAGCCAATGTTCATATTTTTCATCTGCAGCGGCCAAAAGATTTCCTTTGTTATTAACGTAAAAGCCATTCGCACGCACTGCTGGACTCATATAAGTTGAAACTGTATTACGCTGCGCATCCCATTTCAAAATTCGATTATTAGCTTGGTCCGTAAAAAAGATAGTGCCCTCCTTGTCTGATGCCGGCCCTTCTGTAAACGCGTATCCATCGGCCACCATAATAAGGTTCGCGCCCTTAGCGATGATGCTTTTAGATGGAGAGGTACAGGAGAAATTAAAAACTAGTAAGGATGAAAAGGAATGCGATTGATTTCATTGCGATTGTTCTTGTTAAAGGCTTTTGAATACATTTAATATTTCGTTTTACATATTTTGTTTCTTTCTAGTACCAGGTGATTTGGGGTGTGTAAAACCCGAGTCATAGCGCTAAACGCTGTTCGTCGAAAGTTTACAATTCCATTCCCAAGCCATCAAATCGCCCGCTGCTCTTGCAGTGCTCGCCTCCTAGTAGGGAAGTTGCGCTAATAAGCCAACTGTCAAATAAGCCTAAGAATAACGCCTTAAAACTTGGGCAATTTGTAATTTTGAAGAAAAGCAAACAAGAATGCATTCAAGACAAGAGCAATTAGCCGCAGTTGACCGTCTATTAACAATCATGGAGGAGTTAAGAGCACAGTGCCCATGGGATAAAAAACAGACCATACAATCGTTAAGGCACTTGACCATAGAGGAGGTTTACGAGTTGGGAGATGCCATCTTGGATAATGATATGGAGGAAGTTAAGAATGAACTGGGGGATATTTTACTACATATTATTTTTTATGCCAAAATAGGGTCCGAGACCAAGGATTTTGATATTGCCGATGTGGCCAATGCCATTTGTGAGAAATTGATTCATAGGCATCCACATATTTATGGAGATGTTAAAGTCACCAATGAGGCCGATGTAAAGCGTAATTGGGAATTGCTAAAACTTAAGGAAGGCAAGAAAAGTGTACTACAAGGCGTTCCCAAAAGTTTGCCGGCTTTGGTAAAAGCAAGTCGAATACAGGAGAAAGTTGCCGGTGTAGGCTTCGATTGGGAAAAGCCAGAACAGGTTTTTGAAAAAGTACAAGAAGAATTAGGGGAGCTACAGGAAGAAGTACACGTTGGTGATAAAGATAAGATGGAATCCGAGTTTGGTGATGTTTTATTTTCCATGATTAATTATGCTCGATTTTTGGGAATCAATCCGGAAAATGCCTTGGAACGAACCAATAAAAAATTTACGAGGCGTTTTCAATATTTAGAAACTGAGGCTGCTAAAAAAGGAAAATCACTCCAAGAAATGAGTTTGGAAGAGATGGACGTGTATTGGAACGCTGCAAAAAAGTTTGGGTGATTTGAGTACCAGAACGTTTATAGCTACCCAATTTAATGATTTGTTACAAGTAGTATGTCGCTCTTCTTTCTCTAATAATCACCTTGGGCCATTATATCTGTTCCCATGAGCATTAGTATTTAAAAAGTATATTTGCATCTTCAAAAACATAGCTTTTGCTTAGTACGTACACCAAGGAATTTAGATATAATATAAAACTGTCCGTCCCGGTTATTTTGGGAATGTTGGGACACACTTTTGTTCAATTTGCGGACAATATTATGGTAGGCCAATTGGGTACAGCAGAACTGGCAGCAGTTTCTTTAGGGAATAGTTTTGTATTCATTGCCATGTCTTTAGGTATTGGGTTTTCTACAGCAATTACGCCCTTGGTAGCCGAGGCCGATGGCGCAGGTAATGCAAAGGACGCTAAAAGTGCACTAAAACACGGATTGGTGCTTTGTACCTTATTAGGGTTATCGCTTTTTGGTATTATTCTACTAGCCAAGCCTTTGATGTTTATGATGAAGCAACCTATTGAGGTGGTGGAGTTGGCCATGCCTTATTTAGATTTGGTCGCTTTTTCTTTGGTGCCGTTGATTATTTTTCAGGCGTTTAAGCAGTTTTCTGAAGGTTTGTCTCAGACCAAATATCCTATGTATGCTACTGTTATAGCTAACGTAGTAAATATTGTACTCAATTATTTGCTTATTTTTGGTTCTTTTGGTTTTCCGGAAATGGGTATTGTGGGCGCTGCCATTGGCACCCTTATTTCAAGAGTAGTAATGGTCATTTATATTTGGGTGCTCCTAAAGAGTAAGGATAAGTTTCATCCTTTCGTGACCGGTTTTAATTTCAGAGCCTTAGAGAAACGCGTCATGAAAAAAATCATTGCACTTGGTTTTCCGTCTGCGCTACAAATGTTTTTTGAAGTGGCTATTTTTACGGCTGCTATTTGGTTAAGTGGCGTGCTGGGAAAAAACCCACAAGCGGCCAATCAAATTGCCTTGAATCTGAGCAGCATGACCTTCATGTTCGGGATGGGGCTGGGCGTTGCCGCTATGATACGCGTAGGAAATCAGAAAGGGCTAAAGAACTTTGCTGAACTAAGAAGAATAGCCCAATCTATCTTTTTACTTACTTTTTTATTGGAAATCGTTTTCGCCATCCTATTTCTTATAGGACGAAATTGGTTCCCTACCATTTACTTAGACCTAGACGATGCTATTAACCTAGCTGATAATACGGAGGTAATCGCTCTAGCTGCTCAATTACTGTTTGTTGCAGCATTTTTCCAGATTTCAGATGGGGTACAAGTGGTTGTGCTAGGCGCTTTGAGAGGGTTGCAAGATGTAAAGATTCCCACAATTATCACCTTTATAGCCTACTGGTTGATCGGTTTTCCGGTTTCTTATTACCTGGGTTTACATACGGAGTGGGGAAGTGTCGGTATTTGGATGGGACTTCTGGTAGGCCTTACGGCATCGGCCATTATGTTGTATATTCGATTTAATTATTTAACAAAAAAATTAATACGTATAGAGGCGGTTTCCGTGTCTTCATAAAGTAAAGAATCCAATACAATAAACTATTTATTTTCTTATGGAACTACCAAAATTTATTCTGGGTGATAATACAGATTTTCCGAATGCTATATTTGTAGTGCATACCGAGTATCCGCGGTTCATTATCAATCTAGAAAACGATGAGGTAGATTGGTTTGAAGAATTTTCTAAAGAAGACGAAAAGGATTTGGAAGAAGAAACAGAAGGCCTTATTGCTGCCGCGACTGATTTTTATGATCGCGAAGTATCTCGGTACGAAGAATAGGGTAGTATGCTAGAAGAACTGCTGCAATGGGACCATGAGCTTTTCCTATATCTGAACGGATTGGGAACCCCTTCATGGGATACCTTTTGGCAGTTTATTTCTCATAAGCTCAGCGCTATTCCGCTTTATGTGTTTTTATTGCTACTGTCTTATCATAAGTATGGTTTAAAAAAAACAATGGTGCTGCTCATTTCAGTAGCACTCTTAATTACTGTCAGCGATCAGCTCAGTAATTTCTTTAAATACGGGGTAGGTAGATTAAGACCTTGCCATGATCCGGAACTCATGGATGTTATGCGCTTGGTAAAAAGTCGCTGTGGCGGTAAGTTCAGTTACTTTTCTGCTCATGCTGCTAATTCCTTTGCTCTTGCCGTATTTTTTGGAAAAATCCTAACATCTCAATTCAAAGGCATTGCACCCTTATTGTTACTTTGGGCATGTTTTGTTGCCTATAGCAGAGTGTATATTGGCGTTCACTTTCCATTGGATATTTTGACTGGCGCACTCTTGGGTAGCCTTTTTGGCTGGTTGTTTTCAAAGTTATTTATAGTTTCACTCCGGAAATTCTCTCTATGATATCTAAGGTAAGGTACTGGTTTTTAATTGGCTTAGTTATTCTTATATACATTGGCGGGATGTTCGTAACGCTGATGGAAAACGACTCTGCTCAGTTTGCGGTAATGGCGATGCGTATGGTTCAGGAGAATGATTTTTTAAATCTGTTTAAAGGACCTAATGAGTATTTAGATAAGCCCCATATGCATTATTGGCTGGCAGCATTGTCTTATAAGATATTCGGAATTCACGATTGGGCGTATAGGATTCCCGGTCTGTTGGCAACACTCTTAGGTGCATATAGTTGTTATGGACTTGGAAACTTATTGTATAACAAACATACCGGAAAATTAGCAGCGCTTATTTTCTTAACAGCACAGACCATTGTCCTGGGCGTAATAGACGTCCGCACCGATGCGGTGCTCACTGGCTTCACTATTTTTGCTATTTGGCAGCTAGTTACGTTTATAGAAAAGGGTGGGTTAGGGGCCATTCTGTTGGGTGCTTTTGGTGCTGGTATTGCTTTTTCTACCAAAGGTCAGATAGCCTTGTTGGTCATAGGTCTGCCCATTTTATGCCATGTAGCATACACGAGAAACTGGAAGGTTTTTCTTAATTGGAAAGTACTTGCTGCTATGGTGCTATTCGGTATTGTTATATCGCCTATGCTATATGCATATTATCATCAGTTTGATATGCACCCAGAGAAGGTCATCCGTGGAATAGCTGACCGAAGCGGCATCTTCTTTATTTTTTGGGAACAAAGCTTTGAGCGATTAAGCGGAGAGGGGATGGGTAAGAACAGTAGCGATTATTTCTTTTTCTTTCATACTTTTTTATGGGTCTTTCTGCCTTGGACCATCTTGGCGATTGCAGCGATAAGCACTAGGATTCAGAATTTTATTAAAATGAAGTTTGCCTACCGTCCAAATACGGAGTTTTTGACTACAGGGGGCATCATCCTAATTTTTATCCTAATCAGTTTTGCCCAATTCAAATTGCCACATTATCTAAATGTCACCATTCCATTATTTTCTGTACTCACGGCTTCATACCTGTATAGCTTGCATCGAAATCAAAAAGTTAAGGCTTCTAAGATGTTCTTGGTTGGGCAGTATTTTGTTTTGTCGGTTGTGTTTATCGCATCAGCATTAATTTGCTTTTTTGTATTCAAGGAAATGAGGATGCCCGTAAGTATCGCCCTAGCAATAGCTGCAAGTATTGGCATTTATTTTTGTTTGAAGGGAGAACGTAGGTTTGCACGGTTGATTACAGTTTCCGTTTGTGCATCATTATTATTGAACACGGTGCTGAACTTTCATTTTTACCCTAATCTATTAGCGTATCAAGGCGGTTCTTCTATGTCTCAATTGGTAAAAGAAAATAATATTTCAGTGGATAAAATATATAAGATTGGTCAAAACTATACGTGGTCGTTGGATTTTTATAACAAACGCCCAGTGCAGCTAGCCACTTTGGAGGAGATTCAAGAAAAACAGGATGTTTGGGTATATGCTGATGCAAAGGAACTAGCGTTGTTGCGAGATTCCGGATTGGATTGGGATACACAGTATTCGGTGGATCACTTTCGCATTACGCGCTTGCAGGCAAAGTTTCTAAACCCAGATACACGACATAAGGTATTAAATAAGATGTATCTAATACACGTAAATTAGACGGGCTTATAGGTTTCTCTTAGGCGTGCCTGCTACTGTTTCCAAATCAATTTTTTTAAAGTGATACCAAATGCCCGCAAGGGATACTAAAGCGGTAATCAAGAAAAAAATGATGCTGATGCCCACCGATATGTTGTCGTTAAGCCCTAGCAGAGAAGCACCGTAAAAGAAGGTCGCTTCCCGGCTTCCGATGCCACCAATGGTAAGAGGTATAACGGAAACGAAAGAAGATATCAAGAAAATGACCAAATAGGCGATTTGATGTCCTTCAATAGCCAAAGCTTTCATAATAAACCAAACAGAAATCAATTGTGCCAATTGGACCAAAGCGGAATAGCCCACCGATTTCCAAAATACAGGAAGCGCATAGCTAAAAAAGCTTCGGTTTAATAACCAAAATACTAAAATGGCTATTGGAATACCTAGCAAAAACAATGGAGTTAGTGCTAAAATGGTTTCTTGCTGCATGAGCAGCAACAAGCTACACGCATATAAGAATAAGAGCAAAAGACCGCTCAAACGATCAAGTACCAGTACACTGACCACCTTTTTAGTAGCGACATCAAACTTTTTTTTAATCGCATAGCCTTTATAGGCATCCCCGCCAATACCTCCTGGTAAAAAGAGATTGTAGAACATACCCAAAAAATAGAGCTTTAGGTTGCTTTTTTGGGTCAAGAACACCTCCAGCTGATGAAAATAAAGATTGAGTCGAAACGACGCTATAATCTTTGAGGAAATAAAGAAAACCAAGGCTAAACCTAAGTAATAGGGATTGCTGCTGCTTAGCGTATTTCCGATTTCCTTTATATCTATCTTAGAAAAAATAAAATAGACAAGTAGTCCGCTGACGATCAGTTTAATAACAGTGGCTATAGCCTTACTGGGCCTTACCACCTACACTAACTTTTTTGATTCTATAAGGCCTTTTATTCTGTGACTCGTAGTAGGTTCGAATCAGTAGTTCCATGACAATGCCAATGGTAAATAATTGTATCCCGGCTAAGATGAACATCATACCGAACATAAGTAAGGGACGAGTTCCAATATCCTCTCCAAAGCCAATTTTAACAAGGAGCAAGTACATATTTATGAGCACTCCTAGAAGTATCATTAAAAATCCAAAAATTCCAAATAGGTGAATCGGTCGCTGAAAGTACTTTCGTATGAAGAGGAGCAGCATCATATCTGCTACTACCTTAAAAACCCGCTCTAAACCATATTTAGACACTCCGGCATGTCTTGCATGGTGTTTAACGGGGACTTGTTTGATTTGTGCACCTTCCAAATATGCTAGGAGCGTAATAAAACGGTGCATTTCTCCGTAAAGGTTCAGATCCTTTGCGATATCTCTAGTAAACACTTTTAAAGCGCAACCGTTGTCTTTTATGTCTAATTTGGTAACCCTACGTACTAAAAAGTTAGCGATTTTAGAAGGAATCTTTTTTACAAGCGAATCCTTTCGTTTTTGACGAATACCCGTAATTAGGTCAAACTCCCCACTTACAGCATGGGTTAACATTTCTGGAATGTCACTGGGGTCGTTTTGAAGGTCGCCATCCATGGTGATGATGTATTCCCCCTCTGCATAATCTATACCTGCTGCTAGTGCTAAACTCTGCCCGTAGTTCTTTTTGAGTTCAATAAGATGGACTTTTTTGTCTTGCATTTCTTTAACTACCTGCTTTGTCCGGTCCGTAGAAAAGTCATCGATATAAATAATCTGATACGTATAACCTATTAGGCTTTCATGAATCTTTTGTGTCAATAATACTGCATTGTCTTCTTCGTTGTACAAAGGCACAACGACGGACAGTAAGGAAGGGGTAATTATATCCATTAAGCTGGTTTTGGATTCGTTGTAAAGTTATGTTTTTTATACCTAAGTTGGATGTGTTTTGTTAACTAGCTGAATATCCATGATTGATAAAACAGCGCTTATCTTATTCCAAAACGAAACTATTTTGAGTACAAGAACTAAAGAAAAAGAAGTGTGTTTTAGGTGTGATTGTAAGCGGGAAAAGGAAAAAATGCGCAGTGGTCTGTTCCGCTTTTTATGTAGCCAGACGCATTAAAAAAGAGGATTTTTTAATGCGTCACTAATGTTTTATTGATTCTACTACTTGCAATTTTGGAAGCGAGAATACCCAAAACTAAAATTGTACCTAGTACAATGCCCACATTTATAACTTGATATTCTACTGGATAGGCCAGTGTGGGCGTAATTTTTAGCCAGCCAAAGGCCAGTTGTGACCATATCAACAACGAGCCTAGAAGCACTCCTATAAGTCCGCCTATACCGGTTACTAATACACCTTGGACAAAATAAATACGGCGTAATTCTTTTAGGGTTGTTCCTAAGCTGTAGAGTGTTTTGGAATTTTGTTGTTTATCCAAAATCATCATTATAATAGCCCCCACAACATTGAATAGTGCTATGATGAGTACCAGTGTAAAAATAAGGTAGGTAGCCACATTTTCAGTATTCAGCATTTTATATAAAGTACTATTCAGTTCCTGTCTATTTTTAAGAATGACTTTGTTTTCGAGACTTTTAAGGACAAGCTCCCTAATAGTTCCTTCATTGGCTCCTTCCATCAACTTAAAATTGATGCCTGAATATTGGTGCGCTTCTTTTTCTAAAAGGGCTTGTACCAAAGGAAGATGAGCAAATACATATTTGTTATCTAAATCTGCTTCAATCGCATACACACCACTCACAACCATGGGAAGTTGGTTGTACAAAGAATTGTTATTTTGTTGTGAGATAGAACCTTCTCCAGGTTTAAAGGCATATATCTGCATAGGACTTCTAAACTGGTTTACCATAACACCCAGAATATTGATAATCCCAATTCCAGCAACAACTTGATCGTTGTTAACTAACCAGTCTCCATAATATATGGTACTGTCCACACCAGTAACCTTGGTGTAGTTGGAATCTATCCCTTTCAGATACGCAATATGATTTTTGCCTTTGTGCTCTAGGTATACTTTTTCCTCTATTTCTTTGGAGTAATAGGCTATCCCTTGAATGGACGCAAGCTTGGTTTCCTGTGCTGCGCTTAAGGTGAAAAACTTTCCGGTTGCTGGGATTGCTTTTAATTCTGGGTCAAAGGAATTGGTAAAGGAAAGACTGAATGTTTTTAATCCGGCAAAACCAGATAGCACTATGAATAAAGCTGCGGATCCGATAACAATAACTAAAAACGTAATAAAATTTATAATGTTGACAGCGTTTTGGCTACTCTTGGAGCGTATGTACCGTTTTGCTATGTAGAGCGGAAAGTTCAATCCTTAGGATTTTTTTCTTTTTGCCAGTAAATCTCTGTTTTCGATAGGGTTTTCTTCCCTTTTTAATGATTTTTCTATTTTTTCGATATAGTCTAGCGAATCGTCCAAGTAAAAAAGAAGCTCTGGCACACGACGCAGTTGGTTTCTTGTACGCTGACTTAATTCGTGTTTAATTAAGGGTTGGTTGGATTTTATACCCTCCATTAATTCACTCGCATTGTCATTTGGAAAAATACTTACATAGATTTTTGCGATAGAAAGGTCCGTTGTAACAGCAACTTTACTTACTGATATTAAGGTGCCTTTAAGGCCACCAGCTAAGGCTGCTTTCTGCAGAATATCTACAATGTCTTTTTGAATGACTCCCCCTATTTTCCGTTGTCGTTGCGTTTCCATACTACAAAAATACGCAGAATAATGTATCTTCGATAGTAATGCAACAGATACCGAAGAAAATTCTACATGAAGAAAATAGAACATATAGGAATTGCCGTCAAAAACTTGGAAGTTTCTAACGAGTTATATGAGAAATTACTGGGTGTAGCTCCCTACAAGGAAGAAGAAGTACTGTCTGAAGGTGTAAAGACCTCTTTTTTTAAGGCCGGGCCCAATAAAATAGAACTTTTAGAAAGCACTAGGACAGATGGTCCAATTGCTAAGTTTTTGGAAAAGAAGGGCGAAGGCATACACCATATCGCTTTTGAGGTTGATGATATCCTAGCCGAATTAAAAAGACTCAAGCAAGAAGGTTTTATTATTTTGAACGAAACTCCAAAAAAAGGAGCAGACAACAAATTGGTCGCCTTTGTCCACCCCAAGAGCACCCATGGGGTTTTAATAGAATTGTGCCAAGAAGTCGCTATGTCAAGCTAAACAATTGTTAAAGAGTAACTTAAAAGTACCGCGAAACTATTTGCAATCCTAGTTGATTTTTTGCTTGTATCGATTAAAAATAAGTGGTAATATTGCAACCGCAAATTGCGGGTTCTGTACAAGCTGGTTTGAGCACCAGTCTTTATCGATTTTAATCGAAACAAGAGTTTACAGCGCAAAAACAGTAAATATACCGGTCCTATAGCTCAGCTGGTTAGAGCACCTGACTCATAATCAGGTGGTCCCTGGTTCGAGTCCAGGTGGGACCACCAGTAAAATAGAGGCTTTCAAGGATTTTTTCTTGGAAGCTTTTTTCATTTGCACATAATTTGCACATAAAATGTAATATTTTTTGTATAGCTATAATTTGTCTTCATTTGTGATTAAATGATATTATTCTATAATTTTCACTTGTCCCCAAATCTCAACATAACTTGCCTGCGCGTTGTTTTGTATTATTCCGGCAGATAAGTATAAAGTAAAAACTGCATAGAGCGCATACTACTTTTGATTTGGAACCCCATTTTTTTTCTTTGCCCAATCCTTGTAGGTCACCATGTAGGCTTTTTGAATATTTACTAAAATAGTCACACAGGCTTGTATTGATATCTTGCCTTCCTTTGGAAAAATATTTTTCCGAAACTGATCTATTTTGGGAACATTAACGGCCAAGTACCCGATGACAAGCAAAGAAATGGCACCGATGGAATAGTGAACCACAAACGCTATTTCGATACCATGCTTGCTCTTCCCAAACTCTTCTTATAGTTTGAGGTAGATTTTGTTTCAAAAGTAAATAGGCTACTATAAATACTTATATGCGGGGTATAAGAGCCATTTACAACAAAGCAATTGAAAAGGATGATTGCAAACCCCTTAGCAACCCATTTACTAAATACAAGATTCCAAGAAGTAAAAACACCATCAGCATCTACTTAAGAGCAATTAGATCAATTTATAATGCCGCTATTGATGAAGATCAATTCATTCCAATTAAAGATTCGTTTAAAGTTTATAAAATCCCATCTAGAACATGAACAAAGAAAAGAGCCGTAAGTAAAGAGAAAATTCCAAATATTAAAAAGCTAGCCTATGAAAAAGGAACTCCACTTTGGCATACTAAAAACTATATGCTAGTTATGTTCTATTGTAGAGGTATGAATTTCATTGATTTGGTTCAAACTAAAGTCAGTCATATTACAGATTTACATTTATTCTATGGCCGAAGTAAATCAGGACAACCATTTGCAATCAAAATAGTACCTCAACTTAAAGTGATACTCGATTATTACCTCGAAGGAAAAAAACCTTGCGATTTTTTATTTCCTACTAATTATGATGGCTCTACCACTCACTTTCAAAAATATAAGTCACAACGTAGACGAATGAACGAACGACTTAAAATTATAGCCAAAGACGCAGAAATAGAAGGGGACTTCACTACCTACTACATTAGACATTCTTGGGCTACTATTGCCAAATATATGGGGATTTCGACGGCTCTCATAAGCGAGGGGTTGGGGCACCATTCCATTAGCACAACGGAGATTTATTTAAAGGATTTTGACAATGAAATTTTAGATGAGGTAAATGCCTTGATCGTTTCCTGATTTCAAAATGAAAAGTAAGTTTACGGTAAGATTCCTAAAGAGTCAGTTATTATTTTACACGTTTTTAAAAACTCTTATAGAGTTTAAATAACTGGATATATACTAGATATTTTAGAATTTTATTTTAGCCCTTATTGTGTGAAGTTGTGGCATTGGAATAAAAGGCTCACCAAAAGCTCCCATGGCTTCCTTATTTGTTGCAAAGTTGCTCTTTAATTGCAGAAAACGGTCAAAGAGAACCACTGAAAACGGATTTTTTTGAACCACTTAAAAAATCGGTTCAGACAATACTATAAAAGGGTTTGCAATACATATTGCTATGCTCACTTTAATCCGGCGGGAGTGGTATACTATGTCCGTCCTTTCCACCTAGCTCGACACCTCTAAATTTTAATATACATTAATTTTGGACGAATCATTTTAAAAGACGATTCAAAACTCACCATAGACTCTGAAATATTTATATATTAAATAATCAATATTTTCGTCATTATCACTTTTAAATTCTTTATACCTTATCTCAAGATTGTCTTTGTTCAATAGCCTAACCTCAAAAGGTTCAATAATTACCTCTGAACCATCCACCGTGTTTAATAGGTTGAAAATTAATTTTTCATTACCTAATACTTCCCAATCTCCCTTGTCGCTCGTTTCAAGATTTAGTTCACAAAAATCTACATCCCCGGTATCAACTTCTTTTTCTTTATAGTCCTCGAAATAAAGACTTCCATTATCATAAAGTATAAATACGGTTTTTCTTTCACATATTCCAGTCGACAAATTATCCACGGATGACCCATCTTTGAAAAAAACGGTCCTGTTATATCCAACCCATTTTCCTGCAACGCGTTCAGAAAAAGTAAATTCATCTTCTATTGAACATCCTGAAAAAAGTAAAAAACTAATAGTTATAAATAAATAAAATATTTTCATTAGAATATTAATTGAAATTATTAAACGAATAGTAGTCCGCTTCTTTTTCTTGAAGGATATCATGATATTCAACGCCGAAAAGTGGCTGTATTTGATATAATAGTTGATTCAACGGAGTGCTTAAATCAGTATAGAAGATTTTACTATATTTTTTATAAAAATCGCTATTTTTTTCTAGATTTTTGACTGAACCCTGAAGATAAGAATTTATAAAAAATGTACCTGTATATTGATATACGTGAATTAGTTCATGTGCCAATACTCCTTCTAAATCAATATCTATATCCCTTTCATATTGAATGGTATTGACTAACGTAGTGCCTTGTGGATTTCTCTCTCCTACTGTAGCTATTTCAGTACTCCTAAAGATAAAATGTCCTGTATATAAGGTTCTTTTAAAATCGAATTTTGAAGTAGCAAATCCATAGATATTGCCAGTAAGTGCAAAAGGTAAAATACGGTAACGAAGTCTTCTCTTTCGTTTAAAATCGTACTCCAGGTAATTAAAGCCAAAATCCATGTGCCACCGTTCCCAAAAATTACGATTGGAAGCTGCATTATAGGTTATGGAATTACCAGCAGAGTTTAAAAGTTTAGAAGGCCACAAATAAGCATAGTTGTCGGTTTTGTAAAACTGTCTCACTAATCTTTTGCTCTCAAAGGTCAAGTATCCTCCCAGAGCACCTTGGTAAATTCCTTTGAAAAAAACCTTCGACGCTTTTTCATCAGGGTTTTTATTTATTAGTGCGCCAATACCGCCAATTAGTGCATTTGAGCCTACATTATAGAAAGCCGCTTGCGTATCGTTTTTCTGCGGACATACATACATGGAAATTAGTAAAATTAGGACTATCCTCATCTTGTTATTCTTTGTTATAACCAAGCCAAAAATCAAGCCAAAAACATTGGAATTAATTTGTTCTAAAGTTAGGCAATGTATATTTTTTACAATTACTTAAGTATATTAAGAAAAGTTAATTTTAATCAAAAAAGGGTACCCGTTTTATTGGATACCCTTCATTTGTTATTGATTATTGTTCAATGGTATTGATATCTTTTATCAAGACAAATGGCAATACTGCCTGCGCTAATGCATAAAATTTATAGTTCTCTTCATTGATTTCTTCGATTTTTACATTCCCGCGTAATATGGTCAATGTTACGAACGCTGTATCTGGCATGTCCTTCCAAATATCATTATCCAACACGATTCTACCATTATCTTGTTCAATATTTAACGTATTGGTTATATGCATATTAATCGCTTTTGCAGGAATTGCGGTCTTACCATTATATTCTGCAACAACAACAAGGCCTTCTTCATTTTTAAAATCTGCGTTCCACTCCAAAACAAAATCTGCAGCCAAGCAGTATGGTACAACTTCATCTTCATTTGCTACTGAAGGATTC
>JBLHNI010000045.1:0-14842 GCA_047650615.1 Maribacter sp. | reverse complement strand
TACTAACTATTTTTCCATTACAACTTCTCCTTCAAATACTTTGCTGTAAAAGATATTGTACTCTTCGCTACTTCTTCGGGCGTTCCTTCTGCTAGAAGCTGACCTCCGTTTTCACCTCCTCCAGGGCCAAGGTCAATAATGTAATCTGCACATTTTATCAGTTCTACGTTGTGCTCAATAACTACCACGCTATGTCCTTTTTTGATGAGTGCATTGAACGACTTTAATAGTTTTTGAATATCGTGAAAATGGAGTCCGGTAGTCGGCTCATCAAAAATGAATAGCGCTTTGTCCTTTGTTGTTCCTTTTACCAAGAACGATGCAAGTTTAATACGTTGCGCTTCGCCACCGGAAAGGGTAGAGGAGGATTGCCCCAAGGTTACGTAGCCCAAACCGACGTCTTGCAAAGGTTTTAATTTGGATACGATTTTTGTTTGCACCCCAGCTTCAAAAAAAGCAATGGCATCATCTATGGTCATGGTTAGGATGTCATCTATGTTGGCGTTGTTGAAGGCTACTTCCAAGACATCTTTTTTAAAACGCTTGCCGCCACAGGTATCGCATTCCAAATGCACATCGGCCATGAACTGCATTTCTACTGTAATTTCGCCTTCGCCTTTGCATTTTTCGCAACGACCTCCCTCTACATTAAAGGAAAAATGTTTGGCCTGGTAGTTTCTAATTTTACTTAGTTTCTGGTTAGCGTATAAATTACGGATATCGTCATAGGCCTTTATATAGGTTACAGGATTAGAGCGCGAAGATCGTCCAATGGGGTTTTGATCTACGAATTCTACGTGTTTAAGATGTTGATACTTCCCAGAGACCGAGCTAAACTGTCCGGCTTTTTGACCGTAGCCGCCCACTTCTTTCAATATAATAGGATATAAAAGCTTTTTGACCAAGGTACTTTTACCACTTCCAGAAACCCCTGTAACCACGGTAAGCATATCCAAAGGAAAAGTCACATTTATATTTCTTAGGTTATTTTCCCTACATCCTATAATCTGAATGTGGTTCTTGGAAGTACGCCTTTCTTTAGGAACTTTAATTTCCATGGTGCCGTTTAGGTAACTTGCAGTAAGTGAGCTAGAAAGTAATATATCGCTCATTGTACCCTGTGCAACTACTTCGCCTCCGTGGGTACCTGCTTCAGGACCAATATCAATTACCTCGTCCGCAGCTTTCATAATATCCTCATCGTGTTCAACTACAATAACGGTATTCCCCAGATTCCGAAGTGAAATCAACACATCTATTAAATTTTCAGTATCCTTAGGATGCAGGCCAATACTAGGTTCGTCCAAAATATACATGGAGCCTACCAAGCTGCTGCCTAAAGAGGTCGCTAAGTTAATACGCTGACTCTCCCCCCCGGATAGCGTATTTGATTTTCGATTTAAGGTTAGGTAATTAAGCCCTACGTTATCCAGGAATCCCAAACGAGTATTTATTTCCGTTAACAACCTAGACGCAATAATAGCGTCGTTTTTACTCAACTCCAACTGTCCGAAATAGGCAATCAATTTTTCTATCGACACACCCACCAGTTCTGAAATGGACTTATCGCCCACTTTTACATAGTCAGTTTCTGATCGTAATCGTTTTCCGTTGCAGGTATTACATTTTGTTTTACCTCTATATCTCGATAGCATCACTCTATTTTGAATCTTATAGCTCTTTTCCTCTAGGCCAGCAAAGAATTTATGCAGTCCTATAAAATGTGAATTACCGTCCCAAACGAGTTGTTGTTGTTTCTCGGCAAGTTCAAACCATGGCTTGTGAATGGGAAAATCGAATTTATATGCCGAATTAACCAATTGGTCCCTGTACCAGCCCATACTATCCCCACGCCAAGGAAAAACAGCGTTTTCATAAATGGATAAGGCCGTATTAGGAACCACTAAATCTTCGTCTATACCAATAACATCGCCGTAACCTTCACATTTTGGGCAAGCCCCATAAGGATTGTTAAAACTAAATAAGTGTACGTTAGGTTCTAAGAAAAGCATACCATCTAGCTCAAAAGTATTGCTGAATAGGGTTTGCTCTGCATCTACGAGGGTTTCAATAATACATTTTCCTTTTCCTTCAAAAAAAGCAGTATCTATTGCATTTGCAAGTCTATTGTAAAAATCTTCATCATCTTTTGTGATGATTCGATCGATAACCAAATAAAACTCCTTTCCGATTGTTTCGGGAGCCTGATCTATTCTTATTACGGTGCCGTCATATTTAATACGTGCATACCCTTGTTTAGAAAACAACTCCAAAGACTTGTTTGTATCACGATCCTCACGGATCGTGATTGGTGCCAAGAGTAACAATTTGGTATTATCTGCAAAGGTCTTTACATGCTCTATAACATCAGTAACCGTATCTTTCTTTACTTGCTTTCCAGAAATAGGAGAAAATGTTTTTCCGATACGCGCATACAACAGCTTAATATAGTCATAGATTTCTGTTGTAGTCCCGACGGTAGATCGTGGATTGGTAGAATTTACTTTCTGCTCAATGGCAATAGCTGGAGCTATACCTTTAATATAGTCTACCTTAGGCTTATCAAGTTTGCCCAAGAACTGTCTGGCGTAGGAAGAAAGGCTTTCTACATACCGTCGCTGCCCCTCTGCATAAAGCGTGTCAAAGGCCAAGCTAGACTTGCCAGACCCAGAAAGCCCCGTAATTACGACAAGCTTGTTTCTTGGGATAACAACATCGATATCCTTAAGATTGTGCAGTTTGGCACCTTTTATAATAATATTTTCCTTGGGGTTTACTTCTGCTATATTGGGCATACATTTAGATAAGAGTACAAAGATACAATATGCACTATTTAATAGGTGCCCATAATATATCGATGTTGCAGTTCATCGAATATTTTCACATAATTTTTAGAATATCTATTTTTTGCTATCTTTGAAGCTCATTAAAATTTTATTCGCCTATACTGCATCTTTACTTTGTAACGTTAGAATTTAACCAAAAACAACCCTTTCTGCTAAGAATTGGGGTTTGTTTAACTCGCAAAAGTAGAGCTATGGAAGTGCAAATCGAAGATTCCCAACTAGTCAGTCATTATATACAAGGAGACGAAAGAGCTATGGCAGTTCTTATCAATCGTCATAATTCCCGTCTTACCGGATTTATATATTCCAAGGTAAGCGATAGGGAGTTGACAGAGGATATTTTTCAGGATACCTTTATAAAGGTAATCCGTACCTTAAAACGAGGAGCTTATAACGAAGAAGGAAAATTTCTGCCTTGGGTTATGCGCATAGCCCACAACCTTATTATAGATCACTTTAGGAAGAATAACAGAATGCCTATGTTCAATGCGACAGAAAGTTATAATATTTTTGCTATGATGAACGATGATTGCTTGAATGCAGAAAAGCAATTAATTAAGGATCAAATTGATTCAGATTTGTTCAATTTGATAAAGGAGCTTCCTGAAGATCAACAAGAAGTTCTTCATATGAGGTTATATAAGGATATGAGCTTTAAGGAAATCTCTGAGAATACTGGAGTGAGTATTAATACAGCACTGGGTAGAATGCGATACGCGTTAATCAACTTAAGAAAGCTAGTTGAAGCCAATAGTATTGTTTTAACGAATTAATTTACCACAGGTCGAGAGGATCTACTATTTTTATTTTTGTACCGTTCTACTATTGAACCAAAACGAAAACTATTATGGAGAAAATTTACACTAAGAAAAAAGACAAGTGCTCTTTAGTAACCGCTAAGCCAGAAACAGTTGAGTTTTTATTGGCTTTTTCTAAATCCTTAAAAATAACTGAGGCAAAAGGAATAAAGTTCGAAAGCAACTTAAACTAAAAGACTCCCCTATATATAAAATAGCCCTAAGGAACATATCCTTGGGGCTTTCTTTTTCTGGTCATGATTGTAAGTACGTCCTAATGACGGGATTAATTACATTAGTGACAAGGCTTGTCCTAGCTTACCCACACAACTATATATATATCCGTTTATTGCATAAAAAATAAATATTCGTTGTTTCACATCATAAAATGCGGGTTTGACAACATACTTTTTTACGCAGGGTAGCTTTTCTTTAGTTTTATCCCAGATTAAATAACTAACGAAAAAATACTAACAGATTCCCAAATCGTTAAACCTAAAAGAAAGTAACTCGTATGGAACTACAAATTAATGATTCAGAATTAGTAAGAGATTATATCAGGGGTGATGAAAAAGCACTTTCTGTATTGATTAACAGACACAACCAAAGAATTACCAGCTTTATCTATTCTAAGGTATTGGACAGGGATATTACCGAAGATATCTTTCAGGATACGTTTATTAAGGTAATTAAAACACTTAAAAAAGGTCGTTACAGTGAGGAAGGTAAATTTCTTCCTTGGGTTATGCGAATTTCACATAATTTAATCATCGACCATTTTAGAAAGAACAAGAGAATGCCTATGTTCGAAGGCAATGACGACTTTAATATATTCTCCGTTATTGGCGATGATAAGTTAAATGCTGAAAAACAACTGATTAAAGACCAAATTGATACAGACTTACGTGGTTTGATTGAAGAGCTGCCAGATGACCAAAGAGAAGTTTTGTTAATGCGTATTTATAAGGATATGAGTTTTAAGGAAATATCTGAAAATACAGGGGTTAGTATAAATACGGCCCTAGGTAGAATGCGATATGCACTAATTAATATGAGAAAAATAATAGAAAAAAATAAAATTGTCCTTACCAATTAAATCGGGTAAAAATCAGTCAAAACAATATTTCTTTTCTTGTTGCGTTATTTTAGTGTAACAAAAATGGAAATATGGAAAAAATTTACTCTAATTACCAAGAACAAACTAGTTTTGATAAGGTGTGTCCTAAAACCATCAATTTTTTATTGAGCTTTTCACAGGCTCTTTATGAAATCGAGTATAAAAATTTAAGATTCGAGACTTTCTTAAACTAATAAAAAGACCCGCTATTTGCGGGTCTTTTTATTTTTAAAATACGCATCCAACACTTTTTTTCTTCCAATAGTTTTGGTAATCTTGTCCTTTTCTAAATCCCAGCCTCTTGCTGGGGAGTATTCCCTTCCGTACCAAATAATTTGTAAGTGTAAATCGTTCCATATTTCTTTAGGAAATAATCGCTTTGCATCCTTTTCGGTCTGTACCACGTTTTTACCGTTTGTAAATCCCCAACGGTACATAAGTCTGTGAATATGCGTATCTACAGGAAAAGCGGGTATTCCAAAAGCCTGTGAAACCACTACACTTGCAGTTTTATGACCAACCGCAGGAAACTCTTCCAGTAAAGCTAATTCTTTAGGAACAATGCCATTATATTTTTCTACCAGCATTTTTGATAGTCCGTAAATACCTTTCGATTTCATTGGGGATAGGCCAACAGGTCGGATAATATCCCGTATTTCTTCTATCGAAAGTTTCACCATATCGTAAGGATTATCTGCTTTAGCGAATAACAAAGGCGTAATTTTATTTACGCGCACATCTGTACTTTGTGCGGATAAAAGTACCGCAATAAGCAAGGTATAGGGGTCTTTGTGATCAAGTGGAATCGGAATCTCTGGATATAGCTCTTGTAAGGTAGAAATTGTAAAGGCTACTTTTTCGGCTTTTGTCATTTATTGTCTAGTTTTACAGAATAAAGATTAAACGTAATTATTATATAAATATACTATGAACACATTAAACGTAGGGGATACAGTTCCTTCATTTTCTGCACCTGATCAAGATGGCAATACTATAAATTTATCCGATTATTCTGGGAAGAATTTGATTGTTTTTTTCTATCCTCGTGCAAATACGCCAGGTTGTACCGCAGAAGCCTGTAACTTAAGGGATAATTATAAAGCGCTTCAGGATGCCGGATACGAGTTGCTTGGTGTAAGTGAGGATTCACAAAAAAAGCAATCGAATTTTAAGAATAAGTATGAATTCCCGTTTCCCTTATTGGCAGATGAAGACCATACTGTAATCAACGCTTTTGGTGTTTGGGGTCCTAAAAAGTTTATGGGGAGGGAGTTTGACGGTATCCACAGGAAAACTTTCGTGGTTAATGGGGAAGGTAAGGTTTCTAAAGTGATCGATAAGGTAAAAACCAAAGAGCACGCAGCGCAGCTGTTGGAAGCTTAAACTATAAAGCCCCTTTAGCAAAGGGGGCTTTATAGTATAATTAAACTATCTGTTTATTTTTCTAAAAGCACTTTTTTAGTAAAGAGCTTTTTCTCTTTTATGATTTCTGCGATTCCTTCAGGTAACATTTCTTCCCAGCCTTCTTCCCCATTTATAATTCTCTTAAGAACTTCGCGGGAGAAAATATGCATAATTTCAGGGTCGTAATCTATAATGTCCATCACCTTCCCATTATATTTAAAGAACTTGTAAAGTTCTTTCATTCTTGGATGAACTTTCACATTATTACTCGTCATAACCTGTCCAGTATCTGCATTTTTCATCGGGTATAGATACACTTGTAAATCCTTAAAGAATAGTTTTCCAAAGGCTTCCAAAATGCCACCGCTTAGATGACGGTAGTATTTTTCATCAAATATATCTACCAAGTTGTTCACACCCATAGTGAGTCCAATTCTATTCTTGGTAAAATTATTAAAATACTCTACTAACTTGTAGTACTCTTGGAATTTTGAAATCATTACGGTATGACCTAAGGAGCAAAGTAGCTCCGCACGGTCCATAAAATCCTGTTCATCTATCTCGCCAGATGCTTTTAGATTTGATAAGGTTATTTCAAAAATAACGATAGTATTATCCTGCTCTACTCCTGGATCTCTGATAAATATATCATGTGATTTTTGAAACATGTCCATGTTGACCTTCGTTACGGGCCTAAAACTTCCACGTAATGCTAAAATATTTTTTTTATAAAGAATTGCCGCTGGTAATAGGTTATTACCATCAGGACCGAACATAACGGCATCCGTCATATTGTTTCTGATCAACTGCAAGCTCATTAGCCTGTTATCTACATCTTTAAAGTTAGGTCCAGAGAAATTGATCATATCTACCTCTAAAGTATCTTTATCAATATGATCGTATAGATATTTTAGTATTTTTCTAGGTTTGTGATGCTTGTAAAAAGCACCGTATATTAAGTTTACACCTAATATGCCTAAGGTTTCTTGCTGCAATCTAGCTTCGTTCTGTTTAAAACGAATATGTAGTATAATTTCATCAAATTCTTTTTGGTTAGGGTCTAATTGATACCGTATCCCAATCCAACCATGTCCCTTATATCGCTTAGAAAAATCTATAGTAGCTACCGTATTAGAATAGGAGAAAAACAACCTGTCTGGATGCTTTTTTCTGCTAATACGTTCCTCCATAAGTTCCATCTCATAAGCTAGCATGGTTTTTAAACGTGCTTGAGTGACATATCTCCCATCTTTCTCTGTACCATAAATAGCGTCGCTAAAATCCTTATCATAAGCGCTCATTGCTTTTGCAATAGTGCCAGAGGCTCCTCCAGAACGGAAAAAGTGACGTGCAGTTTCTTGTCCTGCACCTATTTCTGCAAAAGTTCCATAGATATCGGGATTGAGATTTATCCTTAAGGTTTTAGCCTTTATAGATGGAATATTCTCGAAGACAGATTCTCTTTTAACAACTGTTGACATGTGGTTTGTTTTGCTTTAACAAGGTATAAAGATCATACTATCTAACGGTTAAACCGTTCAAAAATTTGAAATTAGTTTTGCGTTGTACTTTTTTGTGATATTTATAACATTTTGGTTTTTCCAAAGAAGAGTGAATGCTTCTGCTTTTTGAGTTGTAAGTTGTATGAATAAAGCCCTAAATTTGTAATTAAACTATGGCTTTGAAAATTACATTTTTAGGAACAGGAACATCTCAGGGCGTGCCGGTAATTGGTAGTAACCATCCTGTTTGTTTAAGTGATGACCCTAGGGATAAAAGGCTAAGAGTCTCCGTTCTTGTCTCTTGGGGCAACCATAATTTTGTGATAGATTGTGGTCCGGATTTTAGACAGCAAATGCTTACCAACAAGGTAGTTTCCTTGGAAGGTATTTTATTTACCCACGAACATTCAGATCATACTGCTGGTATAGATGATATACGACCGTTTTTCTTCAAGCAGGGAGATATTCCTATTTACGCTCACAAAAAGGTAGTAAAAGCCTTAAAAAAGAGGTTTAGTTATATTTTTGATGAGAAGGATAGGTATCCAGGAGCGCCAGCTGTGGACATTAATTATGTAAAAAAGGGAGTCCATTTTACCCTTGAGGGTAAAACGATAATTCCAGTGCAAGCATTACACAACAGACTAAAGGTTTTTGGCTATCGTATAGATGACTTTACCTATTTAACCGATGTGAAATCTATATCCGATAAGGAGTTGGAAAAAATAAAGGGCACGAAAATTTTGGTGGTCAATGCTTTGCGTAAAGAACCACACCATTCACATTTTAACCTAGAGGAAGCGTTGGCCTTTGTAGCCAAAATAAAACCAGAAAAAGCATATTTTACTCATATTAGTCACGTAATGGGTTTCCATGTCGAAGTGGAAAAAAGCCTTCCTGAAAACGTGCACTTGGCCTATGATAATCTTACGGTTGAAATTTGATATATGAATCTGCTTTTTATTCCCAGTAATAATAGGAAAATACGGTAAACATTAATAAAAACTAACAACTTTGAATTTTATAGCATATGAAAAACCAAATTTTTCTTTACCTGTTTCTTTTTGCTGCATTGGTATGTATGTATCTTTTTGTGAGTAGTGGTACTATGGCGAAGGCCAATATGGCATCTATTGTTAAATTGAAGGAAGAAGTAAGCACACTGGAAGGTTCTTTGCAGCAATCTGAGTTAAATGTTTTGGAAATGCAGTATTTTTCCTTAGAAAACAATGATGACGCACTTGCATATTACGAGCATTTGAATCTAGAGAATCCCACACGTTACATCTCTGATAAGTTGTTAGAGACAAATGAAACCAAGGGGGATAATCCACTTATCCCTTATGAAGGGATGGAGAATGACTTTAAGATTAATAAAATTAAAATCTTAAACCATAAATGGATATTAGCCGACTTTTCCGACGGAAAGTACTGGGGCGAACTCCTTATCGGTTATGAACTCAAAGATGATATGGGTGTAGATTTTACGCTAATAAATCATTTGCTGTATACTAGGAGCAATTAGATTTTGTCTACCAACCATTTCTTTAAGGAGTAGAAATTTTGTGGTGCAACACCATGGCCTACTGGAAATTCCTCGAACACATGATTAATTTTTAGTTTTTTAAGAAGTTCCGGGGCTTTTTGTGCCCATTCTAAGGGAATCACTTGGTCTTCTTGCCCGTGTGAAGCGTAGATACTAAGCTTGTTATAGTTTCCTGTGTCATAATCCTCTACCAATATGCTTTCATTTATATATCCGCTAAGGGCAATAACATTCTTAATTTTATCAGGGTAGGAGAGGGCCACTGCATAACTTAATATGGTGCCTTGGCTAAAACCCAGCAAGGTAATAGAATTAGTATCCAAATGGTAAGTGGTACAGGCTTCATCTATAAAATGAACAATTTTCTCTCTGGATTCCTTTGCCTGCTCGTCATCGCTCCATTTTCCTTTTTCGGCATCAAAATTAATGGCATACCATGCATAGCCATAAGGTGCTAAGGGATAAGGTGCTCTAACTGAAATAATACAAAGTTCCTCCGGTAATTCCGCTGCGAAAGAAAAGAGGTCATCCTCATTACTACCATAACCATGTAGCATAAACAGCACGGGTGCTTTTTTATCCGTTAGCGAAGAAGGTCTAATAATATGTTGTAAAGAAAGGGGAGCTGTAGTCATGCATTTAAGGAATAAAAGTGAACCATTTTTGAAAATAAGGACCTAAAACAGGTACAGACTGTTCTTTGTTGCTAAGGGCGCCCATAAAACCGTAGAACCAGAGTACAAGGTAAAAAATATAAAGGCCATAAAAAGCATATACATTACCCCATTGGTTATTTAAAAGACCACATCCAATAAATATTACATGTAAGCCAAAAGCTTGTCTGGTATGGAATCGGGCAAACCTATGTTTAGGTTCTGCATTCATACTAAGCGCAATCAAAGAACCTAAAATGGTAAGATAGGCAACAATTGCAATGGTTTTTCCAGGTACAGTTTCATTTTTCTCCATTCATTAATCGTTTAATACCAATTGGTTATTGGCTATAGTGCCTATTACTTTTCCCTTAAGCGTTTTACCCAAAAACATGCTGTTTTTAGAGGAACTCACAATAGTTGAGGTTGTGAATTGATACGCAGTCACTGGTTCAAAAAGGGTTAATGACGCCGCTTTACCTTCTTGAAGCTCCGGCGTTTCCATGCCAAAAGTTTCCCTTCCCTTGGTTAAAAGTTCAATGGCAGCTTCTATGTCAATTACAGTAAGTAACGCCCCAAATGCACTTTCCAGTCCAATGGTTCCGTATGTGGCATTGTCAAATTCAACTTGTTTCAATTCTATGTTTAATGGTGTATGGTCGGAGGTTACAAAATCGATAGTACCGTTTTTAATACCCTTGATTAATTCTTTGCTGTCTTCTTTGGTTCTCAGCGGAGGAAGTGTTTTAAAATTAGTATCAAACTCCCGTAGGGTGCTATCGTTAAAGATTAAATTATGAATAGCAACGCTACAGGTTAGATTCAGGCCTTTCTTTTTTGCAGCTGCAATAAGGTTCACCGAATTCTTAGTGCTAATAGTGGGTATATGTAATTTACCTCCGGTATATTCTAAAATAAAAAGGTCACGAGCTACTTGAAGTTCTTCTGCAAGTGCAGGAATTCCCTTTAATCCCAGTTGGGTACTTTCCTCCCCTTCATTAACGACTCCCTTGCCTGCAATTTTGGTATCCAAAGGAAACGAGCAAACGGTAGCATTAAAACCTTGAGCGTATTGCAAAGCTATTTTTAAAAGATTTGGATTGGAAATCGCATGTTTATAATCATAAAACCCCACTGCACCGGAGTTTTTCATATCGTACAGTTCAGCCAAGGATTTACTTTCTCCCTTAACGGTGAGGTTGCCCAAGGGGTGCAGCCCTGTAAGATGATCTTTGGCAGCGTTCTTTAAAAACACAATATCGGAACTGCTGTCGGGCATGGGATGGCTACTTGGGTTTAACACCACATCTGTAAATCCGCTTTTTGCAGCACAAAGGAGGCCGTTGGTGATTGTTTCTCGTTCCTCATACCCTGGTTCGCCAAAGCTGACACCCGTATCAAACCAACCTATGCTAACATGTAAGTTTTTATGTGCAACTACCTTTGTTTTTGCAGGTGGTGTAATGGTAACAGCAATTTTTTCTATTATCCCGTTGTTGATTAGGATATCCCTCTTTTTTAAATGTAGCTCGGTGTTGTTCGAGTCTATTATTTTGGCGGATTTTAAGAGTATTTTCATTTGCCTTGTACGTTGTTTACGAACTATTTTATTTCAATAATCTTTGGAGTACGGTTTCTAAGAAAACAAATAGCAATGCTAAAATAGCGAACCATTTCCAAAACTCGTTTATACTGTTCGTCTTTTGGGTTTCCTCAAAAAAGCTCGGAACGGTTTCATAGACACGATTCGCCGGTATATTTTTTAGGCTTAAGTAGGACAATATGCTCTCGGCTCTGTTGTAGTTAAAGCTTATGTTTTTTAATAGTCCACCATTGTTCTCTATTTTGAATGTACCATCTGTGGTAGGATTCTCCATAAAAGTTAGGGCTACCTTTTTTGGCAGTAATCGTTGCTGCGGAATAAACGCTTCGGTTCCTTTAACCACTGTTAGAATGTTGTCTTTAGATAGGGATATGGGAATCTCAACGGTAGTTGGCTCGCCCAAGATATTATACAGCTGTGGTAACTTTAAACTGTTTACGCCCATATTATAAAATGTAGGCACTATTAAAGGAGAATTCTTAAAGTTTGAATTATCCTGTGATAAACTGGCAGTAAAAAAATAGGCATTTTCTATGCCTATCAAAAATGGTGCGTTGTTCTGTAATCCCAATACAGTTGGGTTTGCTGTGCTGATCGAGAAGTAGCTATTTACTTTTGGATATTGAAAATTAGTCACTCTTTTTTCAAAGACATTTTTGTATATCGGGTGGTCGAATATTACATTGGAAACGGCAATTTCCTGATTTATTTTAGCGGTGTACCGTGTGTTGAAATAGGCTGTGGCAAGCTGGTTGTAGCTTTTAAAATCAATATTCGGAGCTGGAATTAGGATGATATTACCTCCGTTTTCGGTGTAGGATTTTATCGCTGTGGTAAGGCCTGTGGGAATCGTTTCCAATTCGTTGAGCACAATTAGGTTATAGTTTTCTATGGTGGCGTAGTTCAGTTGTGCTAAACTGCTCGTTGAAAACGAAAACTCCGGATTCGTAAATATTTTGGAGAGATAGCTTACATCTGAAGCACCAACGGCAAGCACTTTCAGTTTTTCCGGCGTATTTATATTAAAGTAGAATTGGTTATCGTATGAGAGACCGTTATCTGACAGTACCACCTTGCCTATAATGGATGTGTTTGAGTCGACAGAAAAACGTACAGATGCCTTTTGGTTTTGGTTGAATTTAGCAGCTGTCTTTGCAATTAGTTTATCCCCATTATATAAGGATATCGCAGTGGTTTCCAAGGGATAACTGGAAGAAATATTGGCGGTAAGTTCTGAATTATCGGTATCTATTGTGCTTAGATAAATAGAATCTATAGCGATGTTGGTTGGGGAGAGTAAAGGCTGTTGTACATAGTGAATGTTTGCTTCTAAAAGACTGTCGGTGGGGATTGGTCCCATACGGGTCTGAAAATCGGAAATAAGGATGGCGTTCTTACTGGTGCCAGCTTTGTTTTTAAAATAGGTTTCTGCTGCCAGAAGAATTTCCTTAATAGTCAATTGGTTAGCGCTAATAGGCAGTTGAAGCAGTTCGTTTTTAATTTCGGGTATCGCTACATTGGCAAACATTTTGTCGTTAGTAAATAATGTGAAGCGTTCCTCTTCCGGTACGTTTTTAATAAAATCCTGTACCATACTTTGCAGGAGTGTGCCACTTTGTGTCTTGGCTTGCATGCTAAAGGAATTGTCCAGATAAAATACGTTTTCCTTCTCCTGTAGTGCAATGGCATCTGCTTTAAAAGGTTGAGCAAAAGCTATTACTAGCGCGGCAATAAGACCTAACCTAGTAAAGAGGAGCAACCATTTTTTAATAGAACTGCTCTTTCTGGATTCCGAAACTACTTTTTTAAGCAGTTTTACGTTGGTAAAGGGTGTTTTCTTAAACCTTCTAAGCTGAAAAAGATGAATAATAATAGGAATGACTAGAAGTAGTAGTGCCCAAAGAAGTTCTGGATATTTAAACTGCATTCCTGTTTTTGCTTATGCAAAGATACCTATTTTGAAGGTACCAGCTTTCGCCTTGTTTAGTTAATATTTTGCCATTAATAAAATGAAGGGAGTGCAGTTCCTTAGCAGAAAAAAAAGTAATCTATCATAGCTACTTTTCCTAGCTTGCCCAAGTAGTTGCGTATTTCTTGTTGTTCATTTTCATTAGCCACGGTAATGATGCTTTGAAAATTGATTAGGTTTTCCAACGCTTGATACGGTTGCATGATAGTACTGTAAATTTCTTTGCCTATTTTATTGTGGTTATCACAAACCCAAGTAAAATCTATATTTTCCTTTTGGAGCATTTGTGCGATTTGCTTCCCTTTTTTACCCGCTCCCCAGAGGCTCAATGGTCTTTCCTTTTCCCTATTAAGTTTCAAAAAGTAATGTAGTTTAATATCCAAAAAATAGTTTTGGGCATAATGTGCGCTGGTACGAGAGGTGCGGGAATCGTAATCCCGCCATAAAAGCAGCACCTTGTTACAGGGAATGATTTTTAGACCTGATGCATAAAACCTAAAAGTAAGGTCATAATCTTCTGGATAGCGTTCGGGTTTAAAAGCACCACAGGAATCAAAATCGGTTTTATGAGCCATCCAACAAGGGGAGGGCACCACGCATTCTTTATATAATTCGGAGAAATTACTGCCTTTAGCGGTTAAACCGTTTAGCCATTTTGCATAGCGCTCATACCCATTACTGATGCCATGCTCAGAAAAGTAGGTAACCTGTCCAACGGATAAAAAGCCCGTTCCACATTGGGTCAAATCCTTAGTCATCTGTATAATTCGTCTAGGAGTCATTACATCATCGGAATCCATTCTGGTGATTAGGCTACCCTTACTTTTGGCATAGGCCGTTCTTAAAGCCTGTATAATTCCGTTTCCTTGGTTGGGATACGTTTTTATTCGTGTATCTTTTTTGGCGTAAAGCGCAACAATTTCTAAGCTATCGTCAGTAGAATGGTCGTCTATGGCTATTATTTCCCAGTCGGTATACGTTTGGTCCATAATGGAATTTAAACATTCCTTTAGGTATGCCGATGTATTTTTATAGGGAATAAGAATGCTGACTAAAGGCTGGCTCATTATAAACACGATGAATATGAAAAAGCAAACTACTATGGATTGTAGAAGTATCCAATCTTTAGGGTTGTTTATTTGATTATTTAATTGAATTGATAGTTAGTAATTTTTGAACCCTTTTTTAATACCATTAAACAAAAATGATTTGAACTGAGTTAATACCTGGAACCCTTAAGTTGTTTGGTATTGGGCAACAACCGAAAACATCTGAGTCTTTTAGTATTGATTGTAATTTACATTTGGTTATAATTTAGTTTACATGGAATATGAATTTATATCGACAACTAGTCACGGTCGCACTTCTTTAACCGAGGACTATTGATTAAATTAAATTAAATTAA
>JBLHNI010000044.1:0-14930 GCA_047650615.1 Maribacter sp. | reverse complement strand
AATCTTTCCTAGAGTAGCAGGTTGAGAAACCATTTATATCAATAAATTTTTCTCCTGAGTTTGCGCTTTTAACTCCTTATAATTCTTACCCTAGATTTTTTTGAATACAATTGGTAAGTTGAGTAAGGCTTCGTAAATAGACTTTCCTCATTTAGGCCATGGGTTTGTAACCAGAGGTCTGAATAGGGCAAGAACTTTAATTCATTGACAAAAGTTGCTAGTAGGAATAGGGGAGTACTTTATAAAATAGATACTGTTGTTTATTTCGGTTATAGTGGTCGTGTGCATGTTTAAAGATGTTTGGCAAAAAAAACAATCTTATTTTTGGAGTTTGAAATGCTACTTTTGTTTTTGATTTCAAGAAACCTAAAGCACTAATTAGTAGGATTTATTTTGCATAATTTTTATCACGAAAGAATCAACCTGGATAGTGAATGGCGCTGTAAAATTCAGAAAATAAATAAACTAAGCGTTTTGATTATTATCCGAAGTACTTTGAAGTCTTTATTTATATTATTTGGGGTTAGTACGTATTGTTTTTTTATCTTAATTATAGGTGTGATGAGAAAACATTTCCGAAATTCGCTTAAGTTTTTATAACTTGAATTGATGGATAACACAGCTCATTTTTTTGATGAAATTCGGAAAGGAAATCTTCCTAAAATTAAAACCCTTATAGCAACCGAAACTAATTTGATACATGCTAGGGATTCTCGTGGTAGTACCTCGCTGATACTGGCTAGTTATTATGATTTTTTAGAAATAACAGATTTTTTACTTGAAAGTGGAGCTGTAGTCGATGAAAAAGATGGTACGGGGAATACAGCCCTAATGGGTGTTTGTTTTAAGGGCTTTATTCCCCTTGCAAAAAAGTTAATAGAAAGCGGAGCTAATGTGAACGAACGGAATACTATGGGTTCCAGCCCATTAATTTATGCTGTAACTTTCAATAGACCAGAAATTGCTCAAATGCTTTTAACCAAAGGAGCCGATATAGCTGTAAAAGATGCACGAGGCAATACGGCATTAGACCATGCGAAGTTGCAGGGCTCTCCTGTCTTAATTGATTTATTGGAAGGGAAAGGATAACGAATATAGGGGCTTGTTTTGGAAAAAAAGTTAAGATTTAGGATTACTATAGTACGCTCCATAATTTAGAAGCTTTGTATGAGTTACACGGCCTGTTTGTATATGGATATAATAGGACTAGTTTACCGATATTTCTATATTTTTTTACCTTTTTAGATAGCGCCTATTTAGCAGAAAATCACTTTTTATTGAATGAAGGAAATGAAAGAAAATCTTAAAATAGCATTGATACAAGCATCTCTGCTTTGGGAAAGCCCCGAGGCCAATAGGGAAGTATTCTCAAAAAAAATAGAGTCGGTCTCCAAGGATGTTGATGTTATTATCCTTCCAGAGATGTTTACCTCTGGTTTTACTATGTGTCCCGATAATATCTCTCCTTTCGAAGATGAGGCTACCCTAGTTTGGATGCAAGGCATATCTCAGAGTTCAAATGCCGCTATTGTAGGAAGTATTGTCTATAGAGAGGGAACAAAGAATTTCAATAGATTATTGTTCGTTAAACCGGACGGGAGTGTTTCTGCGTATGATAAAAGGCATAGGTTTACGCTGGCCGGTGAGGACGAGAAATATACGGCAGGAACCAAGCAGCTTTTGGTAAATTATAAAGGATTTGTATTTTGTCCCTTGATTTGTTATGACCTTCGTTTTCCTGTTTGGAGCAGAAACACGATGAAGTATGACGTGCTGCTTTATGTGGCCAATTGGCCAAAGACAAGAGTAGAAGCTTGGGATGCTTTGTTAAGGTCCAGGGCCATTGAAAATATGGCGTATTGCGTGGGTGTAAATAGGGTAGGGACAGATTTCAACGGTCACAGTTATTCGGGACATTCTGGGGTCTATGATACGTTAGGAAAGCAACTACTATTTTCTGAGGATGAGACCGTTTTAGAGGTAACGCTGTCCAGAAAGCACATAACGGAAACACGAAAAAAGCTTGGGTTCCTTAATGATCGGGATGTTTTTAGTCTTTTAGGATAAAGGTTTCAATTTTTTCCCAGTTCGCACGTATCTCTATAACCCCAGGATAATAACTCACTTTTTCTGGTTGCATTTTTTTGAGATAACTTCCCGTGTCCCATTTTCGGTTTTGGTTCTCATCAAAAATGATACGTACCAAATAGTTAGTGGGGTCAATATTGTTAAATTCAAAAACTTGCGGCCCCTCAGCATATATTTCGCGTTGTACCTCTTCTTTTTCATTAAGGAGCTGCACAATAATAGGATAAGAAATGCTATCTCCGTTCACGTTCATTTGTAAATTACCGTAATCCGAAAGGGTTTTGGTTCCGAAGGAGTACGCGAGGGTGTCGTTCGTGTTATCGAAAAAATCTAAGACTGTACCGGGTAATAACTGCATTTTGTAGCTTTCATTTGCTTGCAGTTCAAACAAGACATCTAATTTATTTTCTAAGCTATCCAAAACAAGTGTGTAAGGGACGTTTAAGGAATCTTTGTTTATTAAAGTGATTTTAGAACTATCTGCTTTCATCAAGGGCGTATTCGATAGGATGCTTAACTGTTTATCAAATTGTAGAGTTCCTCTTTGGTTCAGGTTCAATAACAGGGTGTCCAGTTCTACTTTTCTGTTTTTGACACTAAACGTATCCTGCACTTTTAGTTTTTCATTGGTTACGGTAAAAATGATAGAGTCCGTTTCAAATGGAGTAAACCAATAATTTAAGGTGTCTTTGTTCCGTTCTTTTAGGATAGTAGCTGAAACGGTATCTGGTAATTGGGTCAAGGTATTTATTTCAATATCGTTTCCATCACCATAATAACCAAAACTAATTCTATTTTTTGCGACCATGGAAGGTACTATTACACTATAATCAGGCTCTTCTTTGAACAGGGTGAGTAGATAGATGGAGTCTGTAGGTAGGGTTATTGTATCCCTTATAAATCCAATTTTATCTACTTTTTGGTCAAAGATATTGTCTTTTGCGGCGTCTTTGAGCCCAATAAGGGCATAGGTTCCTTCCTTTAGATTTTTCAATTTAAAAATCAC
Organism: Maribacter sp.; assembly: GCA_047650615.1. GTDB lineage: Bacteria > Bacteroidota > Bacteroidia > Flavobacteriales > Flavobacteriaceae > Maribacter. The sequence continues at coordinate 11,836 of JBLHNI010000044.1, read as the reverse complement.
AGTACTGTCCAAGGTGTTGGTGATGTAATTAGGAGGTTTTTGATATACAGTAGAATCGGTGTAGGCAGAATCTATCTGGTAAAGCATTACACTAATAAAATCATCTGCAGCTTTGTTGAAGGCGTCTTTTACGGCACCTGAAAGTTCTAAGGAATCAATATACGTACCCGTAGAAAATACATAGGTTAAAAAAGGATTTGGATTCTCCTCGTTGTTGTCTACGATACTTTGCCCAAAATTTAGAGTGTAGGTCGTATTTTCTAGTAGCGTATCCTTGATTGTAATCTCTATGAATTTACCTGCTCCGCCTTGCGGCGTTAACAAAGGCTGATATTTAAGGGGGGGAGAAACGATGAGCTGTTCTTGAACATCCTTTAATTTCACAAGCTCATCAAAATAAAGCCTAATTTTTTGGGTCTTAAAATTGATAGACATGTTTTCTGGCACTGCTTTTAGTAACACCGGAGGTGTTTCATCTCTAGGGCCTCCTGTGGGCGTTCCTTTTCGGGCACATTGATAAAAGGCCAAGGACATAAAAAAAACAAAAAAAACGGCTAATACTCTTCGTAACATCTGTATAGTTCTCCCACAAAGAAACAACATATTTAATAGAAGCTAAATCAAGCCGAATTGAAAATTCGAAGCTCTTCTGCTACATAAAAATAGGTATTGTATATAGTGTCAAAGCCAAAAAAAAATAGAGCCAGCACCTCTTTTTATTAAAAAGTGTGGTGCGAATCCAACTAAAATTAATCGAAACTTCATGGAATAGACTTTTAAGCCTTAAGTGTAAACTCAAACAACAACTGCCATACTTGCAATGAATACCGTAGTTCCAGGGACTTTTTTTATCTCTGTTGCGCAAAGCTCCATTGTGGCACCCGTGGTAATTACGTCATCTACCAATAAGATAGTTTTGTTTTTAAGGCGCTCTTCGTTGGTAATCTCGTAGAGCGATCTATTGTCATACCAACGGCTTAATCGTGTTTTCTTTGTTTGTGTTCTTGTATTGGCTGTCTTAATAAGAAGTTGGTCGTTACACGTGCTGTTAAGGTGAAACGCCAATTGTTGGGCGAATAGCGAAGTCTGATTATAGCCTCTTTTTCGTAGTTTTTTTCTATGCAATGGAACAGGGATTACATAATCTATAATAGGTAGGTTGCTGTTTTCTTTCAGGATAAGGCCAAACCAATCTCCTAAAAATTCACCAATTTGCTCTTGTCCTTTATATTTTAAGTGATGTATTAAATTTTTTACAATGCCATGATTGGTAAAGAATAGAAAGGAATTTGCCTTTTTTATGTTAATTCGACCGTAAAAAATACGGTCTATTGGGTTTTCTACGTTAAAGGTGTACTCGGTGAGTGGCAGCTGATGTCGACAAACGGTACACATATGTTTCTCTCCTCTATATAATTGCGCATTACATCCAAAACACACCACGGGTAGTAGGAGGGTGTTTATATCGTTTATTATCTTTGAAAGCTTGTTACGGGTCAAATCCTGTATTTTTTGTTAACCTACTTAACGGCCAATTTTTAATGGATAGTCAAGATAACAAATTCAATTATAACATAATCTTCGCTGCACTTGTTGCCGTTGTGATAGGCATTCTTATTGCTTTTTACTACAGTCATGCGCAGTCTGCCTCGCAAATCAACTTTTTAGAAAAAGAAAAGAATATTTTGATAAGCGATCTTACGCTCATGAAAGCAGATGTAGACCGTATGTCTACTTTGAACGAGGTAAGCGATATCGAGCTCCAAGATTCTAAATATAGGGTGCAACAGTTATTGGATTCCGTTGGAAGGTTAACTTTCACTATTGGTAAATTACGGGAATTTAAGACAGAATTACGAAGACTAGAAGCGAAGAACGATAGTCTTAAATTGAAAAATAATTTTCTTAGGTATAGCAATGTGTTACTGACTGAAAAATATGAAGAAACCAGAAATGAAGTAGAGATTTTACGTTCAAATAGCAGCTCTCTAGCAGAAGCGGAGGCGCTACAACGTAGAAAAATATTGGAACTGAACCAAAAACTGAAGACCAAAAGCTACTTAAAGATGAATTTTCCCGAAGGTCGTGGCTTTAGGATGCGGAGTTCTAGACCGGTGGGTACTAATAAAGCTTCTACAATAGAGAAGCTAAGAGGTTGTGTCACTATTCTTAAAGATGCTAGCGAAGTCGAATCAGAAAAAGTGATTTATTTACAATTCTTGGATCCAAACAAACAGATAGTAGAAGACAATGCCAATACGATTACGGTTAATGGGAACGTTTACAGTAAGCGTGTAAAATTTATATTTTTAGGCAGCGAAACCATTGTTTGCGAGGTAATAACAGTCCCTGAAGGTTCTCTAAAAGAAGGCATGTATACCCTTAATGTATTTGAGGATGAACGTTTGATCACCTCTTCGGAATTTGAATTGAAATAATTATACTCCTTTATAGCTAAAAATTCTATTTTTGCCACATGGCAAATCAAGAAGATAAGTTTAAGAAAGTTATATCCCATGCAAAGGAATACGGTTACGTATTCCAATCTAGCGAAATTTACGACGGGCTAAGTGCTGTTTATGACTATGGTCAGAACGGAGCGGAGCTTAAGAAGAATATACGAGAGTATTGGTGGAGGGCCATGGTACAACTCAATGATAATATTGTTGGTTTGGATTCGGCTATTTTCATGCACCCGACCATTTGGAAAGCTTCTGGCCATGTAGATGCCTTCAATGACCCATTAATAGACAATAAGGATTCCAATAAAAGATATCGTGCCGATGTTCTAATAGAGGATTATGTAGGTAAACTGGAGTCCAAGATAGAAAAGGAAGTGAAAAAAGCAGCCAAACGCTTTGGAGATAAATTTGACAAGGAGGAGTTTTTGGCTACTAACCAACGTGTTGTTGATTATAAAGAACAAGGTGATGCCATTTTAAAACGAATGGGTCAATCCCTAGAGAAAGAGGATTTAGCGGATGTAAAAGCCTTGATAGAAGAATTGGATATTGCATGTCCTATGTCCGGATCTAAAAATTGGACAGATGTAAAACAGTTCAACCTTATGTTCGGTACTAAGTTAGGTGCTAGTGCGGAAAGTGCTATGGATTTATATCTAAGACCAGAAACGGCACAGGGTATTTTTGTAAACTTTTTGAACGTACAGAAAAGCGGCCGTATGAAAATTCCGTTTGGAATTGCCCAAACTGGAAAAGCGTTTAGAAACGAAATTGTGGCGCGCCAGTTTATCTTTAGAATGCGGGAGTTTGAACAGATGGAAATGCAATTTTTTATCCAACCCGGCACGCAAAAAGAATGGTACGATACCTGGAAGGAAAAACGAATGAAATGGCATCTTTCCCTAGGTTTGGGTCAGGATAATTATCGTTTCCATGACCATGATAAATTAGCGCATTACGCCGATGCAGCAGCTGATATAGAATTCCGTTTCCCATTTGGGTTCAAGGAATTGGAAGGAATACATTCCAGAACCGATTTTGATTTGGGAAGCCATGAAACATTTTCTGGTAAAAAGTTGCAGTATTTTGACCACGAGAGCAATAAGAACTATGTACCCTATGTTTTGGAAACATCTATTGGCCTAGATCGTATGTTCTTGGCCGTATTCGCAACTTCGCTACAAGAAGAAGAACTAGAGAACGGAAGCACCAGAACTGTTTTAAAGCTCCCTGCGGTCTTAGCTCCTACGAAAGCTGCTATCTTACCCTTGGTCAAGAAAGACGGGCTTCCGGATGTTGCCCGCGCTATAGTAGACGACCTAAAATGGGACTTCAACGTTACCTATGATGAAAAGGATGCTGTAGGTCGTAGGTATAGAAGACAAGACGCTAACGGTACACCTTTCTGCATTACGGTTGACCATCAAACCTTAGAGGACCAAACGGCAACTATTCGACATCGCGATTCTATGGAACAAGAGCGTGTTGCGATTGCCGATTTGAAAGGGATTATTCACGAAGCTGTTGATATGAAGAATTGGCTTAAAAAGATGGATTAAAGTCTGTATCCTAACCGAATACTACCATAATAATTTCGGGCATCGCCCGGATAAAAGTAACGCGGTTCCCGACCTCCGAATCCTTGGGTGTTAATGAGCACGGATTGCGCGTAAACGGTATCAAATAGATTATTTATGCCAAAATCGACACCAACAGTAAAATTAGTGCCAAGCTTTTTGAGATAGCCCATACGAGTGGTAAAAACCGAAAATGAATCGCTATCCAAATCACCGGTATCAGTTAATGGGATGGCACTTACGTATTGGTGGGTCGTATTCCAATAAAAATTCTGAAATAAGCGTAATTGGAGTCCGGTTGTGCCTGTTACCTTAGGAACTCCCGTAAGGGCGTTCCCAGAATAATCAACACCTTCATCGTTAAATTCTAAAAAGCTATGGTCGTTAAATGTATAGTTGACAAAGGGTGCTATTTGTAAGTTTTTTGAAACGTCCCAAGTATAATTCAATCCCAGTTCTAGGCCATTATGACGTGTTTTCCCAGCATTTCTTCCTACAAATCTATCTTCGTCTATGCGTTCGCCTACCAAGAGATTATTGATTCTCATTTGGTATAAAGAGATGTCTATTTTTAACCTTCTTTCATCAAAAAAAAGTAGGGTTCCTAACTCATAGTTCATTCCGGTTTCTTGGGCAATATCTGGATTAATAACCCCATCCGGAGTTAAGGTTTCTTCCACACTTGGGTTAGAAAATCCGCGGCTGATATTTGCATAAATTTTATGGTTGTTCGTAAGCGCATAGTCTAGCATCAGGTTCGGCAATACTATAGCCTTAAAATTTCTGTCCGCGCTTTTGTTATCGCTGCCACCGTTGAACAAGTCACGGTAATCGTATTGTGTTTTGTTGATGTTTAGCCCTAGCTGTGTTGAAAATTTTTCGGAGAACGGTATTAAAAGTGTTCCAAAAGCGTTCCATTGATTTCTAAATTCTTTATTTCGGGCAAATTGATTTCCTTTTAAACTTCCGTTGCCATCGTTCTCTTCGTATCGGTTTTCAAATTCGTCCCAGTCGTATTCGTCTTTAAAGAGTTCTCCTCCAAAGGTGTATTGGGCAAGCCGATTATTAAAGTTGAAGTTTCCTGAAAATAGTGTTCTTAGTCCGTAACCTTTTGTTATTTCCTCCAAAATACCAAAAGGTCTAGCTTCCTCTTTGTCTAGGTAATTATAGAAAATACTGGTAGAATTTCGAAAAGTATTACTGAATTGATGCACAAGATTAAGTCCCACCAAGGTATAGTTGTTGTCCTCAAAACCTTGAGAGGCGCGCCAAGTAAACGTTGCTTGTTGCGGGTCTTCTGCAAAGGCGGTTGCACCAAGGGAACTAGGTATTTGCGCTGTAAAATCTATATGGTTTACGAGCAGGGAGATGTTGTTCTTAGTATTGATTTGATACGAAGTATTGAGTAGTAGCCCATCCCGTGCAAACGTACTATTCTCGCGGTAGCCATTTGTTTCCATCCGACCGTATTGTAGCCCAACGCGTAGTTTGCCGTCATAATGGTTAAAGGAGAGGTTGTTTTTAAAGAGCCCAAACGATCCAACGGTGAGGTTATTGGAAAAATTTGTGGAAATACCCAAAGCCTCCTTTGGGCCTAAAATTATCGCTCCGCCTAGATTGGCGCCATGCGTAGTGCTTTTAGGTCCTTTAACCACTTCTATTTGGCTTAGGTTTTCTAGGTCAAAAGCTTCGATAGAAGAAAATCCAGATCCGTCTGTTATGGGGATATCGCTGTAGTACATACGGAGCTTATTAGTCCCAAAAAGTGTTCTCGAACCAATACCACGTATGGTAATGCGATTGGTGTTCAATGCACCGGAAAAAACATAAACACCAGGAATTTGATTCATGGCGGGTACTATGGAAACAGGACTGTAGTTTTGAAAAGCACGTGCAGAAATGATTTTGGAAGGGGTAAGCCCTATTGTATTCTTGGTGCGTAGTGCATCCAGTAATATAACTTCGTCCAGTTGAGTTACACTATCCTTGTTTACAGGATTTTGTGACCAACTATAGCTGGTCAAAAATAAAGAAATCAGAAAAAATAAATACCGTTTCATGCCTTAAAAGTAAGGCGGCAAAAATAAGGATTAAAAGCGAAAGCCTAACGAAATACCACCACGGCCAACAACTTCTACTGGATTATTGGAATTTAAAAGATTACGGCCAAGACCACCATATACTTCGGCTACAAAACCTCTCTTGGAAATAAATTTTCCACCCAGGGAAACCCCAATGGCTAAGTCGGTGAATTTTTCGATTGCAAAGCCATTTGGTTGGCCAAATTCATTAAAGCTAGAGTAAAACTCATCGGAAGATTGGTTCAGCATACCAAAACCTTCTACAAAAAAGCCTTTCGCATAGCCTTTGGAGAAATACCTACGGTAATAAGGCGTAATGGAAAATTCCCTTAGATAATCAAAGGTATCGTAATCGTCTCCTAAATTAATAAGTCCGGCAACACCAAAAGACGATTCTTCATCTATGACGCGTTCATAAGAACCGTCTAAATATTTAAAAGCTACGAGATTAAACAAACCAAATTTTACTTCGTCCCTGCCATCTGTGGGGTCGGTAGAATCCTGTGCATTAAGATAACTGGAAGTAAGGCATAAGAAAACTAATAGTGCACATAATTTTTTCATAGCAAAGTGTATTTTAGTCCTAGGGCAAGATAATTTCAATTAGGATGCCAATTTATAGCTTTTATCGATTTATCACATAAAAATCAACAAAAAATAAATCCATTAAAAACTGCTGTTAAATAGATGAATTGCGGGAATAAAATTAAGTTCATTCATCGTTTAAAAAGGGAACATTGTGTATTTTCGAAAAAAAAAGGAACACGTGAAAATAGTATCATACAACGTAAACGGTATAAGAGCGGCGTTAAAGAAAGGATTTTTAGATTGGTTGCAGGCAGTAAATCCAGATGTGGTTTGTTTACAAGAGATAAAAGCACAAGAAGAGCAGTTGGATCTTTCTGTTTTTGAAGCCGCAGGCTATGCGAACAACTACTGGTATAGCGCTCAAAAGAAAGGGTATAGTGGCGTAGCTATTTTATCAAAAACTAAACCCGACCATATAGAGTTCGGTACCGGTATAGATACCATGGATTTTGAAGGGCGGAATATCCGTGCAGATTTTGGGAATTTATCGGTAATGAGCATGTATCTTCCTTCAGGTTCTAATATGGATAGGCTAGCGTTTAAGTTGAATTACATGGATGAAATATGGGACTATTTAGATACCTTGAAAAAGGTTAGGCCAAACCTAATCGTTTTAGGGGATTATAATATTTGTCATGAAGCCATAGATATACATAATCCACTGGGCCTTAAAAATGTTTCTGGTTTTCTGCCTGTAGAGCGGGAGTGGATCAGTAACTTGATGGAAAGTGGATTTATAGATAGTTTTAGGCACTTTAATAAAGAATCCGAGAATTATACGTGGTGGAGTTATAGAGCAAATGCCAGGAATAATAATAAAGGTTGGCGCCTAGACTATGCAATGGTAGCGGAGCCTTTAAGGAAGCGATTAAAACGCTCGATTATCTTATCAGAAGCCAAACACAGTGATCATTGTCCTATTTTAGTTGAGTTAGATTAAATGTTACTTATGTCCCGGAAATACTTTCTTATTTTTTGCTTTCCCTTTTTAATCGCTTTTTATTTTTTAGCAGAAAATAAAGGGGGAACTGAGTACACCGTCGTTAGCCCGCAATTGAAAACAGAAGATTCGGGAAAGAAATTGGCATCAATCTATTGTGCCACCTGTCATAAATTGCCTAACCCTACATCTTTAGACTATACTACTTGGAAAAATAGCGTACTGCCTAATATGGGGCTTAGGCTAGGACTCAAAATCGATGGTAAAGGATGGGATGCCGATATGAAACCCCAAGAAGCGAGTTTGGTAGATGAATTAAACGTGTACCCAGAGTACTCCTTGATTTCTGAAGAAGATTGGAGCCTGGTAAAAAAATACTATTTGAAAAATGCCCCTAAAAGTTTACAGGCTGTGGTAAGAAAAGAGGAATCTTCCGAAGCCATATTTCCCTTTACCGCCCAAACCATTAGTATTGGAGATTCCAAACTACCCCAAGTAAGTCTTTTGCGTTATGATTCTGTTACTTCTAATTTATATATTGGAGATTTCAAAAGTCTTTTTGTGTTAGATAATACAGGAAGTATCGTTAATACGTATGCCTTGGATAGTCCGGCTTCGCATTTAGATTTTGATACCAATAGAAATCCATTACTGCTCACTTTAGGAAAACTTTCGCCATCAGATCAATCTTTGGGAAATTTGTACCGCATGGGTGCAACATCCGGAGTAGATACAGAGACGCTGTTCTCTAATTTAAAACGCCCTGTAAATTTTATTGCAGAAGACCTTAATGCCGATGGAAAAATGGACTTGGTACTCTGTAGTTTTGGGCATTATGGTGGTGCTCTTTCGTGGTTCGATAATTTTGACAGTTCAAAAGAACAGGTGCTGAACACCTTACCGGGCACAAGAAAAGTTGAAATATCTGACTTCAACAAGGACGGGAAACCGGACATTATGGCCCTAATGACGCAAGCAAGGGAACAAATAATTATTTACTACAATACTGGGAATAATAATTTTGAGGAAAGAACAGTATTGAGTTTTGACGCTGTAAACGGAACAAGTTATTTTGAATTGGCAGATTTTAATGCTGACGGCTATCAAGACATTATGGTAACAAATGGAGATAACAGGGACTATTCTGCGATTGACAAGCCATATCATGGGATTCGAATTTTTCTTAATGACGGGAATGATGTGTTTGAAGAATCGTTTTTTTATCCTATGTATGATTGTGGCAAAGCCATGGTACGGGATTTTGATATGGACGGGGATTTGGACATTATCGGGGCCTCACTTTATTCGGAATATACCGATAACCGCACGGCAAAGGAGAGTATTGTTTATTTGGAAAACAATGGAAATTTAGATTTTACTCCATCGTATATGGAAGTTCCTATTCATGGAAATTGGCTTACCATGGAAGTAGGAGATTTTAATAACGACAATCGGTTGGATGTAATGCTGGGGACGTTTATCTACAATATTCAGGAGATGATGTCTATTTCTATGAATACTGGGGTTACTGCCTTTCCTCAGGTTTTATTGTTAACGAATACAGGACCTTAGACCTCAGTTAAACTCCAAAAATTGATTCCTGTCTGCTATGGATATTTTATTTAGTAATTTTACCGCTTTTCAAATTTACATTTTCCAAATACGATGAAGTACACGCGCCTTCCCCATACAAATATTGAAGTGAGTAAAATTTGCCTAGGCACCATGACTTGGGGCAAGCAGAATATAGAGGAGGAAGGACACGCACAAATGAATTATGCCTTGGAACAAGGGGTTAATTTTTTTGATACAGCAGAGTTATATCCCGTTCCTGCTCATGCCGATCGGTACGGTCACACAGAAAAAATCATAGGAAGTTGGTTTAAAAAGACAGGAAACCGTGATAAGATTGTTTTAGCATCAAAAATTGCAGGAAATGGTGATTACACCAAATTTATACGCACCACTGGTTTTTCTCGAGATTCTATTATAGATGCCGTAGAAGGTAGTTTGGAGCGTTTACAAACCGATTATATTGACCTATATCAATTGCATTGGCCAGAAAGGAATACCAATTATTTTGGTAAACGTGGTTATGAGCATGATATTTCGGATCATTGGGAGGATAATTTTCATCAAGTTTTGGAGACTTTGCGCGATTTAATTCGTGAGGGTAAGATACGGCAAGTGGGTATTTCCAATGAAACACCTTGGGGTACTATGCGTTATTTAGAGGAGAGTAAAGTACATGCGACCTTACCCAGAACCATAAGCATTCAAAATCCTTATAGTCTTCTGAACCGTCTTTTTGAAGTGGGTCTTTCTGAGATTGCAATACGTGAAAAAATAGGATTATTAGCTTACTCTCCTTTAGGTTTTGGAGCTTTGAGCGGTAAATATTTGGGAGGAAGATTGCCAGAAGGATCACGGATTTCCTTATTCCCTAACTTTAGTAGATATGTTGGTGAAGCCGCTACGCAAGCTACTCAAAAATACTACGAGTTGGCCCAAGCAAATGATTTGTCATTGGCTCAAATGTCACTTGCTTTTGTAAATACAAGACCGTTTGTAACCAGCAATATCATTGGGGCTACTTCCATAAAGCAGCTGAAGGAAAATATTTCTAGTATAGAAGTAGAACTTTCGGACGAAGTTTTAAAAGGTATTGAAGCCATTCACAATCAAATACCTAATCCTGCACCTTAAAATGATGTGTCTAGGGTTTTTACAAATGGGATTTGGTCAAATAGTTTTGATTATTGCTGTTATCATTATTATTTTGGTCATGGCCAGAATTATGAGAGATAAACGTTAACCGAATAAATTCTGAACGATATCTTCTATTTTTGAAGCAAGAAGGACCTTTATTTTTGTTTTTTTAAGCCCTATCTTATTGCTTTTAGATACAATAATGGTGTGATATCCTAATTTTTCAGCTTCTAAGATGCGTTGGTCTACCCGTTGTACAGGTCTCACTTCGCCGGCAAGGCCAACTTCTGCAGCAAAGCAGATGCCTTTTTCTATAGGAATATCCTCATTACTAGATAAAATTGCTGCAATTACGGCCAAATCAATAGCAGGGTCATCCACAGAAATACCACCTGTAATATTCAGGAATACATCTTTTGCACCCAATTTAAAACCAGCCCTTTTTTCCAGTACGGCTAAAAGCATATTCAGACGTTTGGCATTATAGCCCGTAGTAGAGCGCTGAGGAGTTCCGTAAACTGCCGTACTTACCAATGCCTGTATTTCTATTAGTAAAGGGCGCATACCTTCTACAGTAGAAGCAATAGCAGTACCACTTAGACCTTCATCGTTTTTAGAAATAAGCACTTCGGATGGGTTGTTAACTTCACGTAGTCCGCTTCCTTGCATTTCGTAGATGCCCAATTCTGCGGTAGAACCAAAGCGATTCTTTAAAGACCTGAGAATACGGTACACGTAATTCCTATCCCCTTCAAATTGTAAAACGGTATCTACCATATGTTCCAAAATCTTCGGGCCGGCGATCGATCCATCTTTCGTAATGTGGCCGATTAAAATTACAGGGGTGTTAGTTTCCTTAGCAAATTTGATGAGTTCCGCAGTACATTCTCGTATTTGAGATATACTGCCTGCGGCCGACTCAATGTGATCGGAGTGTAACGTCTGTATAGAATCGATGACTACGATATCTGGTTCAGTAGCTTCTATTTGTTTGAAAATATTTTGGGTTTTAGTCTCGGTAAGGATAAAACAGCTTTGGCTGTTGGGGTGAATGCGATCAGCCCGCATTTTAATTTGCTTTTGGCTTTCTTCCCCAGATACATAAAGTGTTCTGTAAGGTAATTTGAGGGCAATCTGTAAAAGCAAGGTGCTTTTTCCAACGCCAGGTTCACCGCCGATTAGCACAAGCGCACCTGGAACCAGTCCACCACCAAGAACGCGATTAAATTCTAGGTTATACGTATCTAAACGCAGTTCTTTTTCTGTACTTATTTCGTTTACCAGTAGCGGTGTAGAAACCCTTTTTGCAGTATTTGTGGGTGTTTTCCAGCTGACTTTTTCTTCTTTCTGGATAACTTCTTCTACCACCGTGTTCCATGTTTTGCACGCTGCACACTGTCCTACCCATTTGGCGTATTGGGTACCGCAATTTTGGCAAAAAAATGCCGTTTTTGTCTTGGCCATCTTTAGTATCTCCCG